>CAIMDH010000127.1 GCA_903839715.1 uncultured bacterium | reverse complement strand
TATCATCCTCACTAATCTCACCAGCTTTGAATTCGCGTTCAAGCTCTTTCATAGCGTCATCACGCACCGCTCGCACGGAAATACGTGCGTCTTCAAGCTTACTTTTTGCCAACTTGAGTAACTGTACTCTTCGTTCACTAGTGAGCTCTGGAAAGATAACCCGTAAACCAGACGAGTCTGCAACTATCGAGACTCCTAAATCTGCATCACGAATCGCTCGCTCAAGAGCTGGTACCTGACTTGAATCCCATAGACTAACACGGAGAGTTCGTGCATCCTCAATACTAACAGAACCCACTTGCTGGATTGGCATATAGGTTCCGTATGCCTCAATTTTCACGGAGTCTAGTAACCCTGGATTAGCTTGCCCGGTTCTGATTCCAGCAAATTCTTTCTGTAGCCACACAATAACTTCTTCAAGACGCTTTTTAATATCGGGACTCATAACTGTAATTAACGTAATAATATATCTTTATAGTGTACCATTTTCTTACTTTTATGCAGCCGGCTTGAGGGTAAGAGCCAATTCTTCAAGCAACTGCTTGTTTGAAGCACCGCGAGTTAATAAATGCTCAGCTACCCAAAAGAGTGTTTGCACTGTCGAAAGTGGATACCCGTGTACCGATGTACGTAAAGACTCAAGTAGACCAAGCTTAAGCGCCCGGATCCACTCTTGATCCTTGGCCGCAAGACGAATAGTTATACATTGTAGACGCTCTGCTACCGAAAGCTCAATAAAACTCTGATAGGTAGCAAATTCAGTTTTTGGTGCAAGTACCGATGGTGGAAGTAGGTGAAACCGTGAAAGTAGTGTTGAAAGTAAAAAAAGACTTTCTGGTACACAGAACAAAAACGTTGTCGACTGGGGCGGCTCTTCAAGCAACTTCAGTAATGCTTGTTGAGCTTCAACAGTAATATCTTTAACTAGCAATACAAGCAGCTGCTTCTTTCCTACCAAAGGCCGTACATATGATTTTTCAGTTACATCTCGCACTTCGTTTATCCCGAGACTTGCTAGCTCTAAATACCGTACCTCTTCGATACCCAAAGACTGCAATACATGCAGTATTGCTTCTCTATGTACTTCTTTTGTTTTACACAAAAAGGCGTGGTGGTCTATCATGCCTACATTATGCAGAGCGACGCTTTTTTTGCAAATCTAGTATTTTTTTTATAACACGACGTAAGTAGTGTTCAAAAGTTTCACCCTGTTCGTAAATAATTCCCTGTTCGTATCGCCAGCCATTCATATAGTCAGTGATACTTTGCTTAATTTCTTGTGTAGATCCTTCGAAGCGCCCCGCAAGAAGTAACGGGATTTGAAGTTCTGCCAACTTTTTAAAAAGTGGATGCTCTCGTCCTTTAGGACCACTACCGAAGAGTCCACTTTTTTTAAAGAGTGACCAGTCAGACAAAAGCTGTTCGAGTCCATCATCAATTTCTTTTGTAAGCAGAGGGTCACCCGTAGCACTCGTTGTAATTGATGACGCTAATGGCAAGTCTTGCGGAGTGAGTATTTTTTGTTCAGAAAGAACTGAATTAGCAATTATCGATGCTTGAACAGGACTTTGTGCAGTTACTGCAGTTGAATCAAAGCCACTTGCTCCGTCAGTTACAATCGCTGGGTAGGGCTCAGCAACCGGAATTTGTGATGGTACAGGTACCTCTTTTACTGTCAGTATATCAGGGGGAGCTGGAATAAAATCTGGTTCTAACGCAATAGTCGGAACTGGGTTTGGGACGACTGGTGCCGCAGCAAGCGGAACTGTTATTTGTAAAGGTGTTGGTAAAGGAGCTGGAGTTAGTGTTGGTAAAGGAGCTGGAGTTAGTGTTGGTACCGGCGCTGGAGCTGGTGTTGGTACCGGCGCTGGAGCTGGTGTTGGTGATTCCACTAGAGCAGCAGAGGCCTTAGCATGGTTTGCAACTGCAACACCTACAGCAAGATATGCCGTCTCTAATCTTTGCATTGCTACATCAATTTGGCCAGCTGCTCCGCCACTAAGACGCTTCATTGCATCAAGTAAAGCATTCATGTACTCTCGACCAACTTCGTTGTTAATATCTACGAGATTAACTGGGTTACCAACTTTACTATTCACATCACTCTTAATTTCTCGGATACGTTCCAGATAGGAATTAGGATTGACATTAGTAGCAATAGGCATTGCTGGCGCACTTTTAATAACAGGCTGTGCCGGTGTAGGTGTAGGTGCTGCAATCACTACAGGAGTTGGTTGTGATGGTGCGGCAGTCACTTCAGTGTCTGGTACAGGTACTGTTGGTGTAATCGGGTTTATAGCTGTAACTTGTGGTACTGACGTTGTTGTCGGTACCACATCTGTAATTACAGATAGCGGGATTGCCGGGGTTGAAAACGAGGGAGCTGGACGTGAACTTCCAAACTCCAATACTACTTCTGGTTCGGGCGCAACAACAACTTTTATAGCGACAGGTTTAATATTGTATGACGCTAATTTTTGTTCAAGTGCAATTCGCACAGACACGTCTCCTCCACCATTTGCATATAAAAAGACCAAGTCACGCAATTCATTTTTTTGCGCTGGGGTCAGAGTACTGGAACGTATCGAAGCCAAGAGTGACATCACACCGGCTTGTGAATTGAAATCAAAAGAAGTACTTAAAGAGCTATCATTTTCCATAACTTTCTCATCATAACATTGCGTCGAAAACTATGCAGTACTTTTTACCGCAAACGTGTGTATTAGTTTGCAGACACCTCGTAGCAAAATGACTCCATCTCGGCATTTAGTAATTTTTCAAACTCTGGATAGTCTGCACATAAGTCATCAATAAATGAATCTGAAGTGACATGTGACTGAATAAATTTTTCAAAGGTCACACCCTCGACTGTTGTATGCATTGCTATATAACGCATGAGTGCACTTTGAAACACTAACGTTCCCACTTCTTCTAAAAAAGTTTTTTGCGTATCCCCTTCATAGTCATCATACGTAAACAAGGCTCTGATGTCGTAAGTATTTTGAGTGTTAGTAGTCATAGATAGGAATGTAATTAATGCGCTACGAGGTAATCATGCTCTGCAATATACCGAGAGAATAAATCACGAACAGTAGTGTCTGAGGTGCTAGGTAACGTCTTAGTCATCTTATCAATTTGATCTACCCATGTAAGGTATGTGTTATATTTTATATTATTTTGAGACAAAAAATAGCGAATTTCTTCGTTTGATTGTGCTTTAAACTCACGTACGTCTTCTAGAGACATTTCACTAAGAAGCCTATAAGGACTTTCGTATGTTACACCACCAAATAGCGGTGATCGCTCAAAGATGTCATAGGTACCATTATCGAAATTATTAACCGCGCGTTCAACAGCCTGCTCAAAAGCTTTACCGTTACCAAATACTTTCGTAATGTACTCACGATATTCTGGCTGTTCACTATATTGTCCGTTTATTGCAAATGGACGTGGTGGCACCAGTGATGATCCAATTGTCTCTGCGGTCGGGACAGCTTCTGTGTATGACGTACTGCCATGAGTAATTTCTGTACCACCAACTATAGGCTTCTCTACTACCGTGATTGGAATAGTTTGCGCCTCAGCATCCGGAGTGATTGTAACCGGCGCACTGCGCGTAAACTGCTCTATGATTTCATTGCGCTCTAATACATTTTCAAGCTGACTTTCAAGCACTGAAAGATTTAATTTTTCACCCGCATACACAAGATCAACATCGCCACTACGAAGACCAAGTGACGACTTTAGCTCAGGGTTATTTTGAATCTTATCAAACACACTATCTAGTGCTGCATTACGCTCACTTTCAGTCAGACCTTTTAAGTTTTCAGCAAAATTTTTCTCAACTATATCAGTCAATGAATCTCCTTTCTGTACAACATACAATGATGAAGCCTCACTTAACTCACTTACTTCCTCTGTAGGCACCTCCGGTACTGGTGTTGTCACGACTGCTTCGACAGGTCTCAGCTCAAATTTTCCGATATCAACTTGCGAAATTTTAGCATCGCTCCACCATGACGTTTCGGTAAATTTATTTTGAATACTCTTAAAAAGCTCAGACTCAAGTTGTGCCTCTGACATATGTGGGTGAGCAGACAAAAGATCTTCCGCCTTAAGCTTCACAAATGATGTTAATTCCGTTCTTTGTGCTGTCGTTAATGACTCAGCATTTGATGAGGGACCAAAAGAAATATCTGACAAGACATTTTCGCGCGACACACTCCCATCTAAACCATTAGAGGTTATTTTCAGCTCTGCGATTGCCACTGGATTCAGTTTTACATCCGACTGTACTTCTATAGCTTCGGGCTGCGTAGTGACAAGAGGAGCCTCACTTGCAAGATTCAGTCTTACTGCTGTAGCGATCGTTTCCTTACTTACTGCAGCAGCTACTTCTTCTTGACCGAAAGTACCCGCAGCAAAACCAGTAGCGCTACCGGCAGCTGCTGCTGCTACTGCAGCTACAACGGTAGCGGTCTTTTGCTGGCGTTCAGCCAACTTTTTGGCTGATAATGCTGTAGTAAACGAATCGTCAAGATCCCTCAATTTACGCAAAGAGAAATTGTTCTTTACATCTGCTTCAGTAGAAGTAAGGGCATTTGTAGCGGTGTCTATTCTACCTTGTAGACCTTTTCTGGTTACATACGCAGCACCGGCACCGGCGCCAGCCGATAGGGCAATTTTAGATGCCTGCCACGAAGCACCCGCAGCAGCAAGACCAATACCTCCAGACAGACCGCCTACCACTCCTGCCGCCGTAACCATTCCCACGCGAGTGAGCCACTTATACTTTGCCATCATCTGCATGACCCGTGTCAGTCGTGACTGCTGTTCAGGACTTAGTACTGCGCGTTCTTGTAAAGATACTATCTTCTGACTTGGTTTGAGGATGAACTTTGAAGCAAAAGCGGCTTTAGTGGTATCACTATCTGTTTCATATTCTATGTTTTCCAGATTGACCTTGCTGCGTGCCTTCATAGCCGCATCAAGTGATTCGGCATAGATACCACGTATTGCATAATACTCGGCACGTAAGACCTCAAGTGCTGGGGGCAAATCCGGATTTAGACCAATTAGCTTTTTGGTATTAAATAAACCCGCGCGTAGTTTTGCTTTCCAAGAATCAGCCTGAAAGTATTCAGACAGTGCTGTTTGGTAGTTCCTTTCCTTTTCAGTAAATGCATCTTTGAAGACTTTCCACTCAGTGCGCTTCTTGTGATACTTTTTAACAAAATCAGATTGATCCTCTTTTGAGTTAATAGATTCAACCACATTAGCCGAAGAGTTTTTTTCGGTCACTGCTTCTGTATTACTCTCAACAGACTCATTGGTGTTATAGGAAGCTAAGTCACTTATACTAATTAACTTTGTTAGAGAATGACCTCCTGAATAAGTTTTCATGACCAGGACTTCAGTTTTGTCGGTTCCTGACCAATTAACGATTCCCCAATCATTCTCCATTACACCTGATGTTCTTTTTATACTTACTCTACCTAAAGAACTTCCAGCTACCTGAAGGTCTTTAAGGCAACTCTTTTTCTCAACCAAAAGCTTCGCTTGGTCAGACTCATCCAAATTATTGTACCTATCGACGACAGATTGCACTGCCGCATTATCCTCTAATCTAGTAAGTCCGGCTGCCATGAGGATCTCTTGTATTGCGCCAATATAAGAGTCTTTAACGTGACTAAATTTGTCATCAAGTTCCTTTAAGGCCTCTCTGTCAGTAATATCTATTGCCTCAACGCCCAAAACGTCAGCAGGTGCTACTACAGCTGCTTTTGGCTGTGGCGCAGCTTCGACAACCTCAGGCTCGACATCTGCTTGCACTACTTCAACTAATGACTCACCGTCTTCTACTAACTCAGATGCCAGGACTTCTAACACTTCGCCCACAACAGGCTCCGTATCGACGTTATGCTGCTTTTCATAGACCAGCACTAGTTGAGTTAGACGATTCTGCAAAACTTTATTCATGCGACTCCGATCAGAGGCGGCGCGAACCGGATCTTCTTCGTGAAACTCAGCCAAGACAGCGACCGCTTGTGCGGTATCTATAAATTCTGGAGTCAGACGAATTGGACTAGTTGTCGGTAATTGCTCACTCAAAGCTTTGAAAGTGTCGATGGCAATACTGATGTCATTATCGATATCATGCTGACCCTCTTCTGGCGGTGCTGCTTCGGGTGATATCCCATCTTCCATATCAACTTTTACTGTCTGCATAAAGACAGCCACATCCTGTAGTAAATCTGCATACAAACCATTAATGAGGCGGTTTATTTCTTCACGTTTTTGCCAATTTTTTTCAGTCTTTTTTTGAATATTAAGTGCACTAATCTTTTTTCCAACAGTATCCACAATCTCGTTTAAAAACCGAGCGCCATATTCACCGTATTTTTGACCATCAAAAACAGTTTTTAGCTCAGCGCGAATCAATTTGAATGTTTTTCTTTTCGATTTTTCTGGACCATCAGTGATTTGAAACACTGAAGCATCCGCCATTTTGTAGCTAGTAGTAAGTGCGTCTAATTCCGTCACGGACTCGTGCTTTAGTTCTGCTGGCTTAGGTGCTACTGCTTCAGCTTTTACTGCCAGGGCGAGTGGCACGGCTGTAGCCACGACAGGCTCCGGGATAACTGTCTTAGTTGCCGGTTCTGGTTCAGGCTTCTGTACTGGCTCAGGCTCAGGTTCACTCGACTCATCGTCAATAAACTTGATATTTATTTCATACCCCAAAGTCTGCATCTTGGCCTGCAAGCCCCCTTTTACACCATCAAGCTGATCATGCATCTTCTCTGCACTACGAAGTAGAGCTACTACTGAGCTTTGTGGGGAAAAATCCTCACTAGAAACTTCCTCATATAAAGTATTAAATCTACCAGCTAGCGTATTAGCCGATTCGAGAAATTCAAACAAATCTTTTTTGTCTTCATTTTCCACTTTGTCATAGAGCGCAATAAAAAAATTGAAAGTATTGACTACGTCTCCACGAATACGATCAAACTCAGCTCGCTCTTCTGGCGTAATTTGAACAAACTCCTCTAGGACCGGTGAATGTTCTTGACTCATAGATACTTACATCATAACACCCGGTGTTGGAGCAGTAGTTGGCTTTTTTGCGTAGCGTGCGGATATCTCAGCTTCGACCTCAGTGCGCGGACGTCCATAGCGGGCTGCACTTTCTGCAATCAGTGCTTGGACTCGTGCTGGATCTGATTTGATTGGTGGCATAGTAGCCATACTAAACGGCTTGGTTGGGACACCATTGGCCAAAATGCGTAAAAAGGCGTTGTAATTTGGTATATTCATGATGTCTTTAGCACTAAAAACTGGTGCGAACTGCTGCTCCAAGAACTGTGCATCCTCAGTACCGACACGGAAAGAAACTATTGAACCAACGTTTCCAAAAATCGCATCCTTAATGTTTTGATCGAGCTGAGCAATATACTGATGCACGACAGTGAGACTGAGTTTGTATTTACGGGCCTCAGACAGAATCGAGGCGATAGCTGGGGTCGAAATGAAATGAAACTCATCTATATGAAGATAAAATGGTGGGAAACCTTTTGTCGGGTCGTCCACGCGCGACAGTGCCGCCATCAAGATTTTACCGACAATAATCATACCGATCAGGTTGGCATTAATTTCGCCAAGCCGACCCTTTGATAGATTAACCAAGAGAATCTTTTTTTCGTCCATTAATTGACGGAAATTGAACGAGGATTTTTGCTGACCAATAATTGGACGCATGTAGTCGTTGGCGGTAAACACATCGAACTTGGATACAATATAAGGAACGATATTTTCGAGTGACGCTTCCCCACCAGCCTTGGTGGCTATCTCGGTCCAAAATTGGACCACGACTGGATTCTTGGCTTTAGATAGCTTGTACCGGCGGTACTGAGCATCTACCATAACGCGGGAAATATCCATAAGAGTATTACCACTTTCAGGATCTTCCATCACCAGCATCGTGGCATTACGGAAGTACTGCTCGAACATAGGCCCCATACTCTCAGGATTGGCGCCATACAGCTTTTGGAAAATCGAGAACAGTTCATTGACCACGAAGGTTTTTTGCTCAGGCTTCGTGACGTCATACTCCAGCATATTGAGTCCAACCACGTTGTCCATACGGGATGGATCAAAGTAAATAACATCCTTAGCCCGTTCTGGTGGCATAGCACCAAGCACTTCCTCAATGTCGGTACCATGAGGATCAATCATACAAACACCGTTACCTTGCTGGATATCCTGGATGATGGTGTTAGTCATGAACTTAGACTTACCAGCACCAGTCTGACCAATGATGTACATATGACGCATCCGATCGAGCTCGGTCATGTAAATCGGGGTTTCAACATTACGGTGTTTATTAATACCAAGAATCGTACCCGTCATCGGCATATCAAGCGGAGCCGGCGCTGTCACTGACTGTGACTGTTTGAATTGTGGTGAGCTGAGAATACCATTACCTGGGAAATGAATGAGTGCAGAAAGTTCATTTAATGAAAGCGGCAACGTGGCCTCGGTAGTGAACTCTCGGAAAGAAAAGGCACGCTGCAAACGGAGTAGCGCACCACCTTTAGCACGCTTAAAGCCAATATCATTACCTTCAACCAAATCAAATTGATTGAAAGTAGATTCAATCTCGGTCAATATCTGCTCCGCTCGGCTCGGCTCACTGGCTGATACGGCAATTCTAATATTTGTCTCAATAATATCGGCTTTAATTTTCTGAGAGAAAAATTCAATTTTACCAAGATCAGGTGATGTTTTAATCTCTTCTGCTCCTTTATTTTTCTTAGCAAAGAAAAGATCTGACATAGCGCCTATTAGTTCGCCACCAACACTACTGCGTGAAATAGCATCACTAGCCTTCATACCCTTCTCGACGTTCTTGATGATTTCTTCATATGTCTTGCGGTATTTTTTCTGAGGGTGCCGCATTACAAACTGCACAGCAGCCCCTCCGCCTTCGCGTTCGATTTTTGAAAAAGCATTTAAAATCACAGCCAACGGATCTGAAGAGAAACCCCCTGCGGTGCGCAATGGGTAGATGGGGTGCTTCTTAAGCTGAGCCTCGGAGATTATTGTCGTACCATTATCCACAAAAATATTATAGTCATGGCTCTGTACAATTAGTTCAGCATGAGGGAAAAGTGACAAGGTTTGCTTTTCAAACAATGCCTGGAATTTACTTGGTACAGCAACATAAAAGACAATATCGTCACTTTTATCAGCTACAGCAATTTCAATCACAAAGTGATTTTCAGATTGTTGCGAACCAATAGTCCGAAGACCTGCAAACAACTGCTCCATCATTCCAACCAATTCTGCTAGCTGATACTCTTTGCCATCAGCCCCTTTTACTTCAGGTAGAGTTACTTCATAGAGAGTCATGCTAAGCATATGCCACGGGGGCACATCTTCTTTGAGATCCTGAAGAACCACTCCGCCACGAATTTGTTCAATTAGCTGGCGGTGCACCTCATCAACAACGTAAGCATTTTGTACTTTTTCCAGTACAGAAAGAGCGTTACGAATACCCTTTTCGGCAGCCAACTGCATGATGTCGCTAATTGGGTCATGTGAAAGGGTCACTTGTTCAATAGAGGCTGCAAGTGCTGGTTCATCAAGCGCATGATCACGAGCCAAAATTACTTGAGGTGTAAATGACGCATACTCGCGGATTTCTTGCTTACCAATAGTCTCGGTATCGAGATGGTCGGCTTCGAGATTACGGTTCAAGAGCTCACGCTCACGCAAAGCGATTTGTTCACGTAGATATTGTAAT
>CAIMDH010000126.1 GCA_903839715.1 uncultured bacterium | reverse complement strand
CAGCCATTTCCCAACCTAGTGCAAATATAACAAAAGTTAGAAGAAAAATAACAACATCTCTTTTATTTATATTCATACAATTATTTTATTTCTTCATTGCTTCCATACCACCAGTAATCTCTGCTACCTCTGCAGTAATCGCAGCCTGACGGGCTTTGTTGTACTTGAGGGTCAAGAATCGTGCTACTTCCTTACTCTTATCGGTCGCGTTCTTCATCGCCACCATACGAGCAGAGTGCTCAGAAGCCTTGCTTTCAAGAAAAGCGTGGAAAATAATAATCTCGATAAGTTGCGGGATAAGTGCATTAAATACCGTTTCTGCATCTGGTTCGATAGTATGATTAATCATTGCGTCTGGCGCCACAGTATCTTGACTAAACTTGCCATGACGAGGACGGATACCTTGCATCATAAAATACACCTCAGCAGTATCGAGTGGCAGCACCTGACGCATAGTTGCCTCCTGTTCAAAAGTCGAAAGGAAGTTTTGGTAGACCACTTCGACCTTCTTGTACGCACCTACTTCAGCAAAGGATTTTTGGACTACGGCGGCAATTTCCTTAACGTCCGCTAGAGTAACGTCATCATGGAGATTGGTGTATTCACCAAGGAGGGTGATTTTTTCGCGATTAGCAAACTCTACAGCTTTGCGCCCTACCGCTACCATAGCAAATTCCTCTCCAGTAGCTTTAAGCTGCTCAACCTTTTTTAAGACAGCACTGTTGACACTACCAGCCAAACCCTTATCACTCGTCACTACCACCAAAAGCACTTTCCCTACTTCACGCTTGGTAGTGAGAGGATGATTACCAATCGCTTCTGACTGCGCCACCCGCGCCAAAATCCTCAGCGCTGCATGCACATACGGACGACTCAAAAAAGCACGCTCCTGACTTTTGCGCATCTTCACCGCCGAGACAGACTCCATCGCCTTGGTCACCTTGCCAGTCTTTTTGGTTGAGATTATTTTGTTTTTGATTTGTTTGAGTGCCATTTAATGAAGAAATGAGCGAGCGAATAATGGTGAACAGGCAGTTTATTTAGCGACAACGTTGTAGAAGTGTGCGTGTGATTCCTTGAAGTCAGCCATAGAAGTATTAAGCTTCTCTACTACTTCGTCAGTGAGTTCACGACCAGTTTCAATAGTATCGAGAATTTCCTTACGGTCACGACCAATAAAACTCAGGAATTCAGTCTCCATCTTTGACACGTTACTTGGTGCAGCATTATCAAAGAGACCATTGTTTGCAGCATAGATAGAAACTACCTGCTTATAAAATGGCATTGGATCATTTTGCTTTTGCTTCAAGAGTTCTACGTACTTTCGTCCACTATCAATACGCTTCTTAGTGTCATCATCGAGATCAGAAGCAAATTGCATAAAGGCTTCAAGCTCACGGAACTGTGCAAGCTCAAGACGAATCTTACCAGCTACTTTCTTCATCGCCTTAGTCTGAGCAGAAGAACCTACACGAGATACCGAGATACCGACGTTTAGGGCTGGACGAATACCCTTGTTGAAGAGGTCTGTCTCAAGGAAAATCTGTCCGTCAGTAATCGAGATGACGTTGGTTGGAATATATGCAGACACGTCACCTTCCTGAGTTTCAATAATCGGGAGTGCGGTAATAGAGCCGCCACCGAGTTCTTTACTAAGTTTGGCAGAACGCTCAAGGAGACGGGAGTGAAGGTAGAAAATATCTCCTGGATACGCTTCACGTCCTGGTGGGCGACGGAGCAAGAGTGACATCTGACGGTATGCGACAGCATGCTTTGAGAGGTCGTCAAACACTACCACCACATCTTTACCTTGCTCCATAAAATACTCACCGATTGCAGCACCAGCAAATGGCGCCAGGAAAAGGAGAGGTGAAGCTTCAGCAGCTGAAGTAGCCACAATTGTGGTGTACTCCAAAGCGCCAGCTTCTTCTAGCTTAGCCATAATACTCGCAGTCTTTGACCGCTTTTGACCAATGGCGACATAAATACAAATTGGGCGTTTTTCTTTTGGCTCGTACTTTTGATTGATGATAGTATCGATAGCTATAGTGGTCTTACCTGTACCACGATCACCAATAATAAGCTCACGCTGACCACGACCGATTGGAATCATGGAGTCAATAGCTTTGATACCCGTATGGATAGGCTCGTTCACACTAGAACGATCCATCACTCCGTACGCTACACGCTCAATTGGCATGTCGCGGTCTGTCTTGATTGCTCCCTTACCATCGATTGGTTCACCAAGCGCGTTTACTACACGACCGACAATCCCAGCACCAACTGGTACGGAGAGTAACTTACCGGTGCGACGTACACGCATTCCTTCCTTCACCAAATTACTTTCACCAAGCACCACCACCTTCACCGTATCTTCCTCAAGGTTGAGAATAAGACCAAAAAGCGCTTTTTCACTAGAGATAGTTTCAGTTAAAGAAGCTTTTTCTCCCTCCTCAAATATCACCATCTCCATCATTTGAGCATTGGTGAGTCCTTCAATTTCTGCAATACCGTCTCCTACACTTATCACCACTCCAATCTCTTCGGCAGTGGTGTTGGTTTGTAGGTTTTCGATTTCTTTTTTGATTCGGTCAATGATTGGTGTACTCATGATAAGTGTAAGTAATGATTTAGTAATACGTTGGTGAATGAATAATTATTTGGTGATCTTTCGATACAGGTCGGTCAGGGCACGCTTGTAACTGGCGTCAATCATGCGGTCTTGATATTGCACCAAAAATCCGCCGATAAGTGAACTATCAATAACAGTCTTCGGTGTAGCGTTAGTGCCAAGTGTAACCAATGCTTGCTTGAGAGCTTCGCTTTGAGAAAATTCTTCACTTGCAACTGCTACTAAGGGCACAGCATCAACACATCTCTTCTCAAACTCACGAGCCACGCCACGAAGCACTGCTGGCCAAAGACGAGTATGACCTTTCTTTTCAAGAAGTGCGGTAGCGTTTTTGAGTACAGCGTCAACATCCTTAGCGGTAAGGAGTGAGTCTACAATGGCTGTGATATACGCTTTTTTCATAGTAACACTAAGTCTATGCCTGTTGACGAAGGACTTTTTCGGCCGCTAGTACTGCCAAGGTGGCAATCTCCTTTTCACTCTCTTTAAGTGCCGCAGACTTAATTTGCTCACTTTTGATTTCAGCCTCAGAAAGTACCGCTCCGGCTTTAGCTTGTGCTGTTGCCATAATTTCTGCCGCTATGGTATCAGCTGCAGACTTGGCCCGCTTAGCTACTTCCTCAGCTTCCATATGGGCATTAGTGAGAATGCTTTGTTTTTCTTCACTCGCTTCAGCTTTAGCTTGCGCTGCAGCTTCAGCATCCTGAAGACCTTGCGCAATTTTATCTTCACGCTCTTTAAGAACACGAAGAATAGGCTTGTAGAGGAAATACCCTAAAGCAACCATCAAGATACCAAAGTTCACCACCTGAATGATGATGAGTCGAGTGTCGATACCAAATGCGTTTATGATTTCATCCATATGTTTATTACTAAGGCAGTCTGAGATTGATAAAGAAATTTAGGTTGAGCGAACATTAAATCTAGGTGTACTTGATGATGAATGCTACCACCAAAGCGAAGATTGCTAGCGCTTCTACGAAGGCAATACCAATAAACATAGTTGCTTGTATCTTTCCTGCAGCTTCTGGGTTTCGGCCAATTGCTTCAAGTGCACGCGATACTAGAACACCGATACCGATGCCAGGACCAAACACTCCAAAACCTGCTGCTATTGCCATCGCCACAGCCTTCATAGCATCGGCGTTCACTTCTGCAACCTGCATAGCTATTTCGATTTCTGTCATAAATGTTTTACTTTAATTTATTATTAATGGACAAGTACGAGTCACGCCCAATTATCTACGGGACTCGTTATTACCCACTAATGCGGTTCGGTCACAGCTACTTTAATAAAGAACAATGTCAGTACCGCAAACACAAAAGCCTGGATAAAACCAACAAAGACTTCAAAGGCGTAGAGAGGCACTGGAGCAAGGTACGGAATAAAAAACATAGTTACGACCAGAAGGGTTTTGCCAGCAAACATGTTCCCGAAGAGTCGGAATGAAAAAGATATGAGGCGAGCAATTTCTGAAATAAGTTCGATAATACCCAAAACAAAAGCCAACGGGGAATGGAAATTTATAAACTTGCCTAGATATTTAAAAGTACCAAGAGCTACTACACCAGCAACTTCGATAGTCACAAACGCTATGAGGGCAAACGCTACAGTAATATTTAGATCCGTGGCAGCAGGATATAAAAGGGGTGTAAAGTGACCATCATGATAAAGACCAACAGCAGTAACTCCTGGCAGAAGCCCGATCCAGTTGAGTGCCAGCACGAAGATAAAAATGGTTATAACTATTGGAAAATATCTTTGCGCTAAAATACGACTTTCAAGCACATTACTCATATACTCATATACTCCACCCACAACCATTTCAGCAATACTCTGTATCTTTGTAGGAATAAGAGCTGGTTTACGACTAACAAAAAAGGTTCCTACTATAAGTAAGAGCATAGTAATCCAAGTCGTTATAAGTGTAGCTGTTAATGGCACACCAAATAACTCACCTACAATATACGGTTTAAGCACAACATGGATGCCAGCTTCCGAAGCAGCGTGTGCGGTGGCAATAAATGAAAACATAAAATACGTACCCAAAAACGCTAGTTCGTTTTTGCGCCCGTATGCTACCACGAAAAACCATAAATTAAAAACTCAATCTTTGGAACAAACTAATTTTGAATGATAGAACGACACCGTCGTGCCCGACTGACCACCAGTGAAAGAAATTCAGTTCTGATACGTCTTATCCTATGGAGACAAATTTTGTTCTAGAAACCAATACTTTTTGAAAGGTAATTCCGTTTTGAAGTTGTTCTTTTATCGAATTCGAGGCTTTTTCCTGTTTAGTTGCCTAGTGCTCTTAGACACCAGTAACACCCTGGCAGAAAAAATCCCCGAAGTATCAGTATCATGGCGTTCTCCCGAACACTCTGACCTGATACACAAAATCAGAGCCGTTTTTGCTGATGTACCACTTATGATGCATGTAGCAAAATGCGAATCTGGCTTAGTCCACCGTGAAAACGGTGAACTAATCCAAGCTCGCGATGGCTCTTCATCTCGAGGCGTTTTCCAAGTACTAATGAGGATACATGGGCCTCAAATGCAAAAGATGGGTCTTAATCCCGAACGCACAGACCATTACTTGACGTATGTCCGCTACCTCTACGACAAACAAGGCCTGAAACCCTGGCAAGGCTCTCGTCATTGCTGGGAAAAAGGTAATATCTCAACTCTTGGTTAACTAGCCAACGCCCCAGACACTACCTGTCTGGGGCTTTTTTTACCACCCATTTGAATATGAGGTAACAAATAGTCTTACTCGGAGTCAAACCATTAAAACTTATATTCCAATCGATTGGAATTTTTAGTATATGTACATTATTTTTGTACAGCCGCCCCTTAACTTGATTTTTAACCAAAGTATGCTATTATATTTTCACCTTGAGATTCTCGTGTAGGGCTCTTCGGGTGCGGTCAGCCAAGCGCCTCTTTTAGGAGGTCCACACTTTTGACTGAATTAAATCCTGCACAGCCCGGAAGGACTCTCCTTCCATAACAAAATATTTAATGCCAAATTCATCTGGTCGACCTAGTCGACCTGTGGCGGGACGTTCCCGTCGCCCTTTTAGTAGTAATACCGCTAGCGGAGACAGCGCTCGTCGCTCTTCTTCTGCGCACCGTAGCACACCAAGAACTGGGGGCTACTCTCGCCCCAACTCGTCATCTTCATCTTCATCTTCGTTCTCACGAGGTGGTTATGCTGGTGGTCGCTCATTTGGAGGTCGTAGTTCATTTGGTGGCGGAAGTCGCGGTGGTTCATCTCGTGGCCGTGGCCGCGTAATGAGTACTTTTGATGTATCAAAATTCATCAATCTCAACCCAGCCAAGCCAGTAACCGAAGCCCCCTACCAAGCCAAGCACACCTTTAATGACTTTGGTCTAGACAAGGATCTTGCACTCGCTATCGCTACAATGGGTCTTGTTACACCAAGTCCAATTCAAGATCAAGTCATCCCGTACATCCTTCAAGGACACGACGTAGTAGGACTTGCTCAAACAGGTACAGGAAAAACAGCCGCTTTTCTTATTCCAGTTATTCATAAGACTCTTCATGAGCGTAGTCGTCAAACACTTATCCTTACTCCAACGCGTGAGTTAGCTATTCAAATTGAACAGGAGTTACGAAGACTAACCCCAAGAATGAATCTCTACGCTACAGTGTGTGTTGGTGGTATGAATATTCGTCCACAAATAAGTGGCCTACGTCGCAAAAATCATTTTATTATTGGTACACCAGGTCGCGTTCAAGACTTAATTGATCGTGGACACATCAAGCCAGGCGGTATTACAACAGTAATCTTCGACGAAGCTGACCGTATGCTTGATATGGGATTTATCCATGATATGCGAGAGATTTTGAAGGACATTCCTGATGAACGAGAAACACTTTTCTTCTCAGCTACTATGTCTAAAAGTGTTGAAGGTCTTGTAAATGATTTTCTTCGTGATCCGATCACTGTCTCAGTACGTAAAACTGACATTACAAACAGTATCACTCAAGACGTAGTTCGCTACGAACATCATAATAAGTTTGATACGCTAGTAAATCTTCTCAAGACCGAAGAATTCACTCGTGTGATTGTCTTTGGTGCAATGAAGCATAGTGTGGAAAAGCTTAGTCTCGAACTCGTCCACGCCGGCATCAAAGCTGACGCTATTCACGGCAACAAATCTCACGTCCAACGACAACGAGCGCTCAAGAACTTCAAGGACGGTCGCGTCCAAGTACTAGTCGCTACTGACGTTGCTGCTCGTGGTATTCACGTTGACGATGTTAGTCACGTTATCAATTACGACCTTCCTGGTACGTATGAAGATTATGTACACCGTATTGGTCGTACCGGTCGTAGTGACAAGTCAGGCAAGGCCCTTACTTTTGTTCCGGCTCACTAATTTGCTATACTAACTACTCTATGCAAGTAGTTATCATGGCCATTGGTTTGTTTATCTTACTAATGATTGTCAATGCATTTCTTGGCGGTACCTAACCGTAACGAACTATCGTGGAATACTTATTTTCCTTTTTTCTTCTAGCCTGTTCGGCAATGTTTTCAGGGCTCACCATTGGGTATTTCTCACTCAACCTGAGCACCCTGGAACGTCGTGCAAAACACGGCAACAAAGAAGCTGTAGCAATCTACCCGATTCGCAAGCGCGGTAACTTACTGCTCACAACCCTATTATTAGGGAATGTGGCTGTAAACACCGCGCTTTCGGTGTATTTAGGCTCACTCGTTAGCGGCGTCGTTGCTGGTGTGATCGCAACAGCATTAATCTTTCTCTTTGGTGAAATTATTCCTCAGGCCGCATTTGCCAGGCATGCACTCTATGTAGGCAGCCGCTTTGCTCCGGTGATGCGCGTACTACTTTTTGTGATGCTACCTGTTACCTATCCTATCGCTTACCTTCTTGATAAACTTCTCGGTAAAGAGATACCCCATCTGTATTCCAAAAACGACCTGATGCAAATCGTTTCCGAACTAGAGGAGTCACAGCACAGCGATCTTGATGCCGACGAGGAGCGTATTGTTCATGGAGCGCTTCAGTTTTCACATACGCGCGTACGCGAAATAATGACTCCAAAAGAACGGGTCATAACCTTCGAACGAAATCAACGTATCACACAACACTTTCTCGACACAGTCGCCGAAAGTGATTTTTCTCGCTACCCTATTTACAGTGGTAACGAGGACAGTATCGTCGGTATCCTCTTCGCTAAGGACCTCATTCACGAAGAACAAGATATTTCTTTGCCTGAAACTGAAAATGCTTTTGATGAGAATTTTCTCAAGGTCCGTCCTGACGAAAAGCTCGATGTCGTACTGGGACGAATGTTAAAACAAAAAAAGCATATGGGCATTGTGCGAACAAAAAACGGACAATTCTTGGGTGTAGTAACCCTGGAAGATATCATCGAAGAAATTATTCAGTTCGAGATTAAAGATGAAGGCGATGAATAATTCATCTCAGATAACTCCCCTACCTCCCTACGTACTTTTGGATAAAAAGGTCGGCGAGACTCCACTTGAAGTAACTGAAGCCTGGCGAGCATCAAAACCAGAAATGACTACCGTCCCACTCGCCTATGCGGGACGGTTAGATCCGATGGCATCAGGCGCGCTATTGGTACTGATTGGTGAAGAATGTAAAAAGCAGGAAGAATATCACCACCTTGATAAAGAATACCAAGTGGAGATTTTATTTGGAGCTCAGTCTGACTCCGGTGACGTACTCGGTCGTATTACTGCAGTACCATATCCAGCCCTTACTCCTACAGCAGTAGCCGAGACCCTAGCATGCTTTGTCGGCGCTATCGAACTTCCTTATCCAATCTTCTCAGCCAAGACTGTACAAGGTAAACCTCTGCATACCTGGGCTATGGAAAAACGCCTACACGAAATAACCATACCGAAGAGACACTCAACAATCTACAAAATGTCCCTTGACGCCTTCACTACCAAAACCAGACAAGCTATCTATGAGGCAGCGTCACATAAAGTTGAGCTTATTCCGCCAGTAACCGATCCACGCAAAGCACTTGGGAATGATTTTAGACGACCGGAAGTTCGTGAGACATGGCGCACCTTTAACACAACAGGGAATCCGGATGATGCATTTTATATAGCAGCCTTTTCTTGCACTTGCTCAAGCGGTACCTATATGCGCACCTTAGCAGAAATCACTGCTGAAAAGCTCGGCACTAAAGGACTCGCCTTTAGTATTCACCGTAGCAAGATAGGTACTTATAACGCCATCCACGAAACATGGACTAACATTTTTTAATTATTTTGAAAGTTCTTTAACTTTTTTGAGGTATGCATCCACTGTTAGTACGTACTCGGCATGACTCCATGTCAGGGGAGCTGTTGAAAGGTGCTCACGAGTATTAGGATGCATTTGTTCTGCCAATACGCCGCCTGTAGTAGCATGTGAACACGTCCATTCAAGAAGCTCTAATGGTTCTTTAAGCTGAGTTAATTTAGTGGCTTTTTTAATTTGGTATTGCGCCATCCATAACGTAGTAATCACCCACGGGTTTGGCGTGTCGGCATCACGCATACGATAGTACGCATCGTTCTCATAGCGAATATACCCTTTACTGCTTGCGTGTACCTGCAATTTATTTTGTACTGTTTTGGCAGATGTGGTGATTTTAGGGTCATCAATATCAAAGACATCAAATGCAATTAAGCCATAAAAACTACTAGTATCAAGTGTGCGGTCATAGGTCAAATTACCCTCTTCATCATGTAGCACCGACTTCACAAACATACCAAGTGATTCGTCGAAGAGTACTGAGGCGATAGCAGATTGCATACGCTGCGCAATCGCTTGATAGGTACGAGCATCATCATCTTTGCCAAGCATCATCGCAAAGCGTGATGCTGCCATCAGTGCCGCATACACCGATGCGGAGGTATAGGTCGAAGTGCCATATTTTTCTTCCCACAAGTCATACGAAGCTTGCGGCAGACCGGTAGTCGGCTCAATATATTCACACATAAACCGAGCTGCTGGTTCAATATAGGGATTATATAATGACTCTATAAATTCTAGATCGCGGCCGCGCTCATAATATTGCCATAATGCAACAATCGTCGCTGCAGTCTCATCTTCCTGAATCGGCAATCTAGGTACACCATGTTGCATCCACGGGTGCCACGAACTGCCTAACACACCGTCAGTTCGATACTTATGCATCAAGTAACCACCCGGCTCAATCACTCGAGAAATAAACATGAAGAACCGGTGCGCTGCATCATGATAGCCTGAGACATCAAGCGCTGTCGCAATCACGGCTGCATCGCGTGGCCAAACGTAACTATAGGTATCACGTCCATGGTGGAGCATGTCAGTATCGCTGGAGGCAATAATACCACCGTCATTATCCGAATGGACACGCATTGTAATCAATGAACGATTATACAAAGTACGGAGCGACTCAGGCAAAATAGAGAGATCGCGTGGTTCTTTTTCTAGCCAGGCGCGCCAGTATGCTTCAGTAGAGGCAATTAAACGTTCTGGTGTTTCTTCAAGTACATATTCATCCAAGGCGTGTACTGCTGGTACTGTACTAGCACACACAATCCAGTAAAAAACTTCGACACTGGCATCGGGCGCGAGTGTAGCACTAACGGCAATTACGGAGTCTACCGAACCATGCTCAATTGGATTTTTTTCTAGTACTCCGTCGATAGCATCCATGTATGTACCTTCCTTTCCTTCGATACCAAAAAGTCCAATATTATATTCAGTAAATTGTTTATCTTCGATGGAAGCGTTTACTAAAAAAGTAGTATTACCCTTATAGTGGATTATTGCTTTGACACGAGGGTCATAAAAAGCGGTGTCTCCGCGTCTAGACTCAGAAATACGAAACTGTTGTGAAAGAAATAATTTAATTTCACGACTTTCAGCACTCAAGTTAACTAGTGTAAAATTCCTCAAAAATACATTCTGCTCATTATGGACAGCATCTCTACTACGTAACTCTACACCGATTTTGGTATTAATAGCGAGTAGACTACCAATAGCCGTCGCGTCATCAGCTCCAATCGAAATTTGCCAATCTTCACTATCAAGCCACGATAATGAGCCATCCACAAAAACACCAATGCGGTGAACGAAGTTACCACTAGCACCACTAATGTGATTAGACTCTCCAACGTGCGGATAGTATAAATCCCTAACCTGACCACGATAGTCAAGACCGACGAGCATACTTCCGTTCCCGATAGTAACAGCGCGTGCCATAGATTAGAGTTGGTAGACTTTAAGATACTTGGTTACTACAACATGAGCCGCTTTAGGTGTTTTTGTTTTACGCAAATCTGAGGCACACAAAGCATCACAAAGGACTGTATCTACCCAATCAGCAAAATCATGTTTACCGTCTTGAATATGATGAAGGAAGACTTCCTTTTGCATAGCTTGGAGTGCTATATCAAGAGCAATCAGGCTATTTAATATTTGCCCATCATTCAACCAAAAAGAGTGTGCGTTATCTGCATAGACCAAAGTTTTTTTGGTTGATGCTTTAGTTTTAGTGGAAGTGCTGGCAGTTTTTTTAACTGCTGTCTTTTTAACAACTTTTTTTGATGCAACTTTCTTTGCTGGGGCGATTACTTTTTTTGGCATATTATAATGGACTTAAGAACTAATTACTCTCTTGCGAGACTTACTAAAGAACACACTCGTCTCCATAACCCTCCCACCCATTGCTGTACTTTTTGCCAAGGAGTCTCTTCTAGCGCAGGGGGGTTTTTTAGTGCAACTTCTGGCGCAGACTGGGATTCATCAGATGTTTGCGTTAGGGCTTTTTGCTCTTTTACCAGACGTCGCTCTTCTGCACGTATCGCCTGTGCTTCTAATGCACTAGCTACTCTTAATTGTAAATCACTAAGGGCATTCATGAAAGCGATATATGCATCATATGGGGATTGGTATGGACTGAAGTATGCGTGAACATCGCCGTCTTCTGACCACTTCGTGCACATGTAATAAAAATGATCGGACGTTTGAAGCTTTCGCCAGGTTTCGATCAAATCTTTATTTTTGGTTGCAAGGACACGTGGCTCCAAATCATAAATAGTTTTGATAGCATCACGTTGAATATCATTTCCAGTCCAGGCAGTGAGGTCACGATCGGTGTCTGCCCAAGTCAAAATATCGGGTACATCAATCTCTCCAACAGAATCATAACTCATGACAGTTTCGGTCGGTGTACGGAAGGTTGTATCAGTGCGATTAGTTAAGAGTTGTGGCAACGCACGGAGGAAATTAAAGATACCAGTATCTTCCCATTGGTGTTCTCCAAACGTCTCATAGTCCATAAAGAGGTTAATGGTCTCGGCATCACCATGATGAGAATGAATCCAGCCTGCGTATGTTTCGGCAGACAACGGCCAACTTGCCCAGCCCTGATTACCAAAGCGGAAAGCTACGTCATCAGAGAGTTTATAGTTTTTGAGCAGAACCTTAATCTTGCTACAGCCTGGTGGTTGATAGAGATAGTTTGGACTACGCCAGCCAAGGTACTTATCCCAGCCTTCTGCCATAATACCAATATAACCATTATCTTCACACCATTTTGCCAAATCATTACGGTAAGATAGCTCAGTATTTCGAAAGACGCGTGGTGTTACGCCAAATAGTTGTTCTACACGTTTGCGGTGCTTGAGAACTT
>CAIMDH010000125.1 GCA_903839715.1 uncultured bacterium | reverse complement strand
GAAAAAAAACTCGGCCTGGCTAACAAGCGAGACATCGAGGAGTACGGTATCAAGAATTTTAACGAAGCTGCGCGCGCTGCTGTGATGGAGTATGCGTCTGACTGGAAAAAAGTGATGCCTCGCATGGGACGATGGGCTGACATGGAAATTGATTATAAGACGATGGATAGCACCTACACTGAAAGTGTATGGTGGGTTTTTAGTGAATTACACAAAAAGGGTTTGGTCTACGAAGGGTTCAAGAGCATGCACCTGTGTCCACGTTGCGGAACGACCCTCTCTAATTTTGAGGTGAATCTCGGCTATAAGGACATCAAGGATATTGCAGTCACGGTAAAGCTGCCGCTTTTGGATGAGTCTGGCAAAGTCACAGATACCTCTCTTTTGGTCTGGACTACAACGCCGTGGACGCTGCCAGGCAATATGGCCGCGGCGGTTAATCGTGAATTTACGTACGTTAAGGTCAGGTTGACTACTGAGACCGGGAGTGAGCTCGTTGTATTGGCAGAAGGACGTCTGGCACAACTCGGTGATGTACTGTATGAGGTAGTGGAGAAGATAAAAGGATCTGACCTTGTCGGTCGTTCGTATGAGCCACCTTTTGCGTACTTGGGAGAGCAAGCGATCAAAGGAGTTGATAGGGCTTGGAAGATTTATCATGCTGACTATGTTGAGCTTGGTGCTGATGGTACCGGTGCTGTGCATATTGCGCCTGCTTACGGCGAAGAAGACTTACAGCTAGCCCAGAAGGAAGGATTCCCTGTAGTACATCACGTTGATTATGAAGGTCGCTTCATGGGCTTTGTGACGGACTTTGCTGGGAAGTTGGTAAAACCAAAGGATGATGACATGGCCGGCATTGATCATAAAGAAGCTGATATTGAAATTCTCAAGGCGCTCCAAGCGTCCGGTAAGATTTTCAAAAAAGAAAATATCACACACAGCTACCCTCACTGTTGGCGTGATGAAACTCCACTTCTCAACTACGCGACTACGTCATGGTTTGTGCGGGTGACAGATTTAAAAGATGAGTTGGTCGCTGCCAACAATACCGTGAAGTGGGTACCCGAGCATGTCGGAAGTAATCGTTTCGGTAAGTGGCTTGAGGGTGCGCGGGACTGGGCGGTTAGTCGCCAACGGTACTGGGGCGCACCAATCCCAATTTGGCGAAATCCGGAGACCAAACAAATCAAAGTACTTGGGTCACTCGCTGATCTCCAGGCCTTGGTGAAGAAGAGTGGTAACAAATATTTCTCAATGCGACACGGTGAAGCGGAGAGTAACTTATTGCTCCATGTTAGTGCTGACAAAACTAAGTCAGATCCTTTGACAGCAAAGGGTGTCGAGCAAGCTAAGGCTGCCGGTCAAAAATTGCGGTCACAGAAAGTTGACTTAATTATTCATTCTGGCTTCCTGCGAACCAAGACCACTGCTTTGTTGGTTGCGGCCGAACTCGGACTTGCTCCAGAGCAAGTGCTTGAGGATAGTCGCTTGGCTGAGCTACAAGCGGGTGCAGATCTAGAAGGAAAGACTTGGCGGGATTACCAGGCGCTCTTTACTAGTGAACGAGAATCCTTCTATAAGATTTTACCAGACCGCGAAAACCGTATGGACGTAGCGCGTCGAGTTGGAGCCTTGCTCTACGAACTTGAACAGACGTATCAAGACAAAAATATTATCTTAGTTGGACACGCTAGCTCACTCTTTGGATTGCAGATAGCCGCCTCGGGCTTATCGCGTGATGAAGCGGCAACTCTCAAAGCGCAGAAGGGCTTTATGAATAATGCTGAAGTGCGTGAGTTGCCGTTTGTACCACTACCACATAATGATGACTACACCCTCGATTACCATCGTCCGTATATTGATGAGGTGGAGCTATATGAAAACGGTGTTCGACTCGAGCGGGTACCAGATGTGTTTGATTGTTGGTTTGAGAGCGGTACGATGCCCTATGCACAACATCATTATCCCTTCTCGTGTAATGCTGAGACATTCGCACAAGAGAAATTCCCGGCAAAATTTATTGCTGAAGGTCTGGATCAGACACGTGGTTGGTTTTATTCACTAATTGTGCTTGGTACCGCGCTCTTTGGTAAGTCGCCGTATGAAAATGTTATTGTCAACGGTCTCGTGATGGCAGAAGATGGAAAGAAGATGAGTAAGTCACTCCGCAACTACCCAGACCCGATGGAACTCGCTGATAGAGTCGGCGCAGATGCGATGCGCTACTACTTGCTCTCAGCACCGATTATGCGTGGTGAGGATTTAAACTTCTCGGAAAAGGAAGTGTTAGAGTTGCAGCGTAAAAATATTGGCCGCTTGCACAATGTGCTGGCGATGTATGAGTTGTTTGCTGATGGTACTGCTGCCAGCAGCGACTCAGAAAATGTCCTAGACCGGTGGGTAATTGCACGCCTCAATGAACTGGTGGCAGAATCAACTACCGGCTACAAGAACTACGAACTTGATAAGGCTACCCGACCACTCGCTGAATTTATCGAAGATCTTTCAGTTTGGTACTTACGTCGTAGCCGTGAACGTCTAAAGGGCGAGGATGTTGAAGACAAGGTGCGTGCGCTCGCTACACTTCGCTATACTCTACGCACTCTTGCGCTCGTGATGGCACCTGCTATGCCGTTTTATGCCGAGTATCTCTACCGCGCAGTAAAAGAAGAAAGTGAAGTAGAGAGTGTGCACTTAGCTGCATGGCCAGTAGGAGGGGATGTTGATAGTGAATTGTTGGCTACAATGAACGCCACACGGTCGGTCGTCACAGCAGCACTTGAAGCACGGACAAAAGCTGGTGTGAAGGTACGTCAGCCGTTAGCTATGCTTACAATTTCTACCGACCTCAGTACCGACCTCAAGCAAGTTATTGCTGAGGAGGTGAATGTAAAAAGTGTGATTTTTGTTAAAGGTCAGACTGAAACAGTAGTGCTTGATTTAGTGATTACCGCCGAATTAAAAGCGGAAGGTGATGTCCGTGAATTTATTCGGGCAATCCAAGAATTGCGTAAAACTAGTGGACTGGCACCACAAGACCGCATTAAGCTCCTGATCCAAACTACGAGCGGGGGACAGGAGATACTTGAAACTTTTAAGGAAACACTAATGAAAACAGTAGGAGCTGAAAAAGTAGAATTTGGAGAGACTGCCGGTGAATCAGTTGCCGCTGGGGAACACCAGTATGTAGTTTTGCTTAAAAAGCAATAAACAAACAATGTCCTACGTCACCTACACGACCGAAGCACTTGTGTGCGGTAGTTTTGATCAAAACACCGCGGACAAATCATTTCTGCTTTTTACACGTGATGCGGGGATGCTGTTTGCTACGGCGCGTAGTGTGCGCGAAGAACGGTCCTTGCAACGCCCGGCCTTACAGGACTTTTCGCGGATCCGCGTCTCGCTCATCAAAGGTAAGACTGGTTGGAGAGTAGGGAGTGTTGAGGCTCTTCAAAATGATTTTAGCTTAGCTACCGACCGCCAGATGCGAAGTAGTGTTGTTTTGATTTATCGGACGCTCCGACGCTTTATTCGGGGCGAAGAAGCCTCACCAGAACTATTTGCGTTTGTGGTGGCGGCGCTGGACGTCTCCCTTGGTGTGCCTATTGAGCGACAGCTCTTTGATTCGGCAGTACAGGTGCGTATTTTAGCCTTGCTTGGGTACGTCGATAAACAGGAAATGCCTTCGGCAGTAGGAAATGCGGAAGTCATAGACTTGGCACTCCTTCATGATTTGGCACTGACGGTCTCTTTGACAGAACTTATTGCTAAAGCAACAGAGAACAGTCATCTCTAATAATAGAAAGTGGTATACTTACTAAATTATGTCAGGCATTAAAGATCAGCAAAATATCGAGGAGATGCGCAAACGTCTTTATCAACGTGACTTCGTGGCCGGAGAACAAACTACTCGATCCAAATTGTCTGAAACCAATTTTGATGTCTCGCGTGGTTGGAATACTAATCGGCCTTCATTAGTAACGAACCCCGCCACTACGACACCTACTAATTTGGCCTCTGCTGGAAACATAGATATTGTGCCGACGTCAGAAGAAACGCCTAAAAAGAAGTACTCATACCGGATGATTATTGTCCTGGCTAGTATTTTTGTCTTTGTGTTGACTGTGGCTGTTTCCAGCGTCTATCTCTTTTTTGGTGCAAATCAAATATCAGCAAAGAATATCAATCTCAGTATTGATGTACCCTTTGCGATAGCAGCCGGGGAGAAACTCACTATGCAAGTGAATGTTGCTAACCAAAATTCCGTAGCAGTAGAAGCCGCGACACTGATTATTAATTATCCTACCGGCACCAAGACAGCCGATGCCGAAACTCGTGAATTGTATGAGTCACGTATTCCGATTGATACTATCGATCCCGGGGAAGCGATTAACATCCCGGTAATGGCGGTACTGTTTGGTGAAGAAAATGATGAAAAAGAAATTAAGGTGTCGGTAGAGTATCGTGTTGTCGGCTCTAATGGTACGTTTTTTAAAGAGCTGGATCCCGTCAAAATTAAGATAAATTCTTCACCACTAGTAATCCGTGTTAACTCCGTGGAAAAGGTTTCTTCGGGGCAAGAAATCGAAGTTAAAATCACCGTTCAGTCAAATGCGCAAACTGTTCAAAAGAATGTATTGATTGCCGCTTCATATCCGACCAGTTTCTCATTTTTGAAATCAGACCCTGAGCCGTTCTATGGTCAAAATGAGTGGTTACTGGCTGAGATTCCGCCTGAATCATCTCAGGTGATTACACTCCGCGGTCGCGTGAACGGCTTTGCTAATGAACAAGCAGAGATACAGTTTTCAGCTGGTACTCCTCGTACCGACAATCAGTTTATAATGGGATCAGTCCTGACCAAAACAAAGACCAACTACGTTATCGAGCATCCTTTTATTGACGTACGTGTAGTGATCAATCAAGATACAGATGGTGAAGCGGTAATTAATTCCGGTACCGAGGCTGCGGTGACTGTATTAGTAACCAATACTCTGGAAGAGACTATATATGATATGCGCGTTGAAGTATTACCAAAAGGTAATCTCATTCGCGATTCGCTGCTGAATGTGCCGTCTGGATTTTACGATACAAATTCTAAGACTATTCGCTATGAAGTATCGGGTATGCGAAACTTGGCCGAAGTGAGACCAGGAGAGACGAGAGAGTTTCTTTTTTCAGTCAAACCAGACACCAATCAGGTGACTGCCTCTTTTGATATTTCTACCAACGTCTTTGCGCGGCGAGTTAGTGAAGCGAGCGCAGCCGAAGAGATGGTTGGTACTACAGTCGCGAGTGCTAAATATTCTTCAGAGGTTACAGCTCGTTCTCAGGCAGGGTATGGTTCCGGGGCTTTTACTGACGAAGGTCCTGTACCTCCAGTTGCCGATAAGGTGACGACATACACATTAACTTTCGAAGTAGAGGCTGGTGCCAATGATGTCACTAATGGCGTATTTACTACTACATTTCCACAGTATGTGACTTGGCTCAATTTGTATAAAGGAGACGGTACGGTTGAGTTTAACCCGGTTGCCAAACAAATGCGTTGGAATGTAGGGTCAATGACTGCCAAGACAAGCAAACAGCTTGAGGTACAAGTCTCGCTCTTGCCAAGTGTCACGCAAGTTGGTACAACACCTGGTATAGTTGGCATTCAAGAATTTCGTGCAACTGACCGGTTTACCAATAGTAGTCTCAATACTACTGCTGACGCCTTAACAACTGAGCTGTCAGGAGAAGCAGGTTTTGATAAAGATAATGGTGAGATCCAAAAACAAGAATAGTATTACTAGAAGTAAG
>CAIMDH010000124.1 GCA_903839715.1 uncultured bacterium | reverse complement strand
TTCTCCGCTTACTTTTACAAACGAGTATCTAAATCAAAGTTTACTTTGAATTTTGAAGCAAATGCAGTGAAAGAGAGCTCTGCTTGCACGTGCAGTGCACCTTCTGGATTTTAAAGCTCCGCTGGGTGAAAGACGTTCGAACTACAGTCTAATTTTTTAACAAGAAGAAACCCCAGGAAGCATGATGCTTCTTGGGGTTCAGTTTTTGGAGGTGTCTTTTACACCTTGCCGCGCAATTGTTTCAGGTCTTGGGCGGCTGTCTTCACGGCTTTGGTGTTGCTTAGTTTCCGTAGACGATTCATAAAGTTCGTGTAGATTCGAACCTCCCCCTCACCTTGTTGGACATAATAACGCACATGCTTATGGTGTTCAGTATGTGAGATTTCCGTCAGCATGTTGTGGTGAAGTTGGTACACACCCAGAACGTCTTCTCCGCCAACGACGATCTTTTGCGTTTCGGCTGTAAAGGCCGCGTCGCCGAGTTGATTCAGACGAGCAGCTATCTGCTCATTGGTATTAGCTGAAAGAGGCTTCACGTAGAAGCGGTAGTTTGGATTCGTCATCTGGTTTCCTTTAAAAGAGCCCTCAGATAGTACTGAGGTTGTGGTTTAACAACCTATATATAAACACTACTATCACATAGTGTCAACAACGAAAAGTTCGAATCCTTGTCGTGGTTAATCCATATTTTAATTTCTAAAATGTTTCGCAGGAAGAAAAATGTTTGAATGGTTTGTACATAAAAAGAAAACAGCTCCAGCAGGGAAGACTACCGGAGTGTCTTCGCCAACTGGAGCTGGTCAGTGTATTTTTGCACAATCTTTGGACTGTAGTAGGGCCGTGATGTTTTGAGAGCTGGTGATGTACGAAACTCCACCGGTAATCGTTGTGGCGAGACCTAAGGTTTTTCCTTCTTTGCTCATCATTCCACCGCCAGAGAATCCAGTTCTGACCGCTTTGTCGAGAGAAAAGAACCATGCACCTGTAAATTCCGGATTTAGGGTACCGTTGTGCAATCTTGCTTCGAAGACACTTTGGATTCGTGCCTGGAAGCGCTGATCAGAAGTCGTTAGTAAGGCATTCATACCAGCTGTTGAGTGAGTTAGGCTGCCGAAATTGACCAAACTTCCACCCATGATGGCGAATACTTCTGAACCTACTTCAGGTTGAGCCAGTACAGCCTCAGTACTTTCTGCTGAGACGGGCTCAGTTTCAATGATGGCAATATCGAAAACAGATGATGCACATATCAGTTTTGCCGCCAAGTTGTTCACCTTCAAGTAACCTTGGTCTTCCTTTAACGCTGGGTACATTTCTGGAATCACATGGTACGCGGTTGCCCACAGGCCCTTGGTTTTATTGAGGAGGATTGCTCCACCGCCTCCGATGCTATCTTCTCCTGAAAGTGTTGGTATTGAATACTGCACAGCTCCGTGTGTGCTCTTGAAAAGCTTGTATACATCATTCTCTCCGGCAGTCGCATTTGCGACAAATGAGAAACACAAGATGCAGAAGGTAGTCGCGATGGTAAACAGAACATGCATGGCATTCTCCTTTGTGATTAAGAACTATCTAGACACAACTGTCTAGATAAAGGGTAAGGTACCCGTAACATCATTTTTGTCAATAAATTTATATAGATTGATTCGTCTATAAATACAACACTTACTATGTTTATAAGCAAAATAACAATCTAATAAATACGTTACTATATAGAGAAGCTATAATTAACGACAAACATTATGATAAGTCAGAATTTACTCGATTATTTAAATGAACAATTGCAAAGAGGTGTAAGTGAGTCTGAAATACGTCTCTCTTTATCAAAAAATGGATGGCTTCCCACTGACATTGATGCGGCTTTCAATAGTAGATTTCAACCACAATCGAGTACTGTATCGCAGGTTCCAAGTCCTATGTCGAGAGAAGAAGCGATAGAGGCAGTCAAAAAAATGGGGAAGTTTAAAGCTAGTTGGACACTCTTTAAACAATCGTTACATATCTTGCAGCAGGATAAAGAAATAGTGTTTTTTCCAATATTATCGTCCGTTATCTTAATGGTTGTAGGTATACTTTTCTCCGTAGGCCTCTTTGCAACCGGGGTTTTTGAAGCCGAAGGAGAAAATACTGAAATCACTAACCAAACACTTTTTTATGGCGTATTGTTTATCTACTACATAATTTCATATTTCATACTAACCTACTTTAGAGTTGGACTCACCGCTGTCGTCTACGAACGAATAAATGGGCGAGACATCAATTTCAAAGAAGGTATGAATCGGGCCAAGCAAATTGCTGGAAAAATTTTCGTCTGGAGCATTATTACTGCAACCGTGGGTATTGTGCTAAGAATTACCTCTGATAAATCAAGACTGCTTGGAAAAATTACAGCCAGCCTACTTGGAGCAGCCTGGGGGATTGTTACAGTGTTTATTGCGCCTACGCTTTTATTGGATAATGTTTCGGTTTGGCAATCTATCAAGAATTCAGGATCTGTATTCAAGAAAACATGGGGAGAGACATTAATAATGAATATCTCATTTAGCCTAGTGACTTTAATCGCTTTTTTCGGAACGATAGTTTTGTTTGGGGTACTTGCATTAACTAGTGCTTCACTAGGTCTTGGCGCAATTGTCCTAATAATCATTTTTATTTTACTTGTATTCGCACTGATTGCCATTTCAGTAATTTCGACCAGTTTATCTGAAATCTTTAAAGTAGCGCTGTATTCATATGCCCGCTTCGGCATCGTGGCTGAAGGTTTTTCTCCGGAGCTTATCATTGGGGCCGTTAAGGAGGTAAAGAAATAGAACGGAATTGGAGATAAAGGTCGTCAGCTGCATATGTTCTCAGGTGCCTGATTGTTATGTCTTGCTCCCTGGGCAGGAATTTCTCTTGTTACTTTAACAAGTGGGTAAAAAAAGAGCTTGCCATGGTTTAGGTTGCGAATGCAGTGAAAGAAAGCTGGTGTACACGACCGGTTATCTCAATTGGTTAAATTGATGCGCTCCGCTTTCAGTTCAACTCAATCGGGTGAAGGACATTCGAACCTATTCTGAATAGTGCATAATCCATTTTTTAGAGTCAAAGAAAACTTATTAAGTTTTGTCAGAATCTACACTGAAGTGTTGCATTAATGGAGAGAGTTCATCTTTATCAACCCAAACACCTTGGCAGGCATTACAAATATCAAGTTTGATTTCCCTCAGGAACTTTCTTTGCACTACTATCTGGGACAGAGGTGTATTGTCGATGGGACATTTCATATTTAAAATTATACCAGATCTTTAATGAGCCAATAATTCGAACCGACAAAAGAAAAGAGTGACTCAAAATTTAGAAAGGAGTCAGGAGCCTTTTTCATAATATCCTGTTACTACTAAAAGATTCGAATCCTCTCTGTGGTACACAGAAAAAAGGCCCCCAAAAGGAGTGCTTTTCTGTTGGATGCTCCGCTGGGTAAAAGATGTTCGAACCGCTGTAAC
>CAIMDH010000123.1 GCA_903839715.1 uncultured bacterium | reverse complement strand
TGTGACGCTTCACACATAATGACTTGTTCAAGTTTAAAAAATTCATGTACACGGATGAGACCTTTAGTGTCTTTACCATGACTTCCCGCTTCGCGGCGATAACATGGTGAAAATGCCAAAAACTTTACAGGTAGTTGTGACTGTTCCAGCACTTCATCAGCATAAAGACCCATTGTTGATACTTCAGACGTACCAATTAGGTAATCGTCGTCCTGAGTCTTATACACATCTTCTGCATCATTCGGAAGGTGTCCAGTACCGTAGAGATTACTCTTACGTACAATTGAAGGGACCAAAAGTGGCTCAAAACCCTTATTCATAAAAAACTGGTTGGCGTAATTCCAAATCGCCCAAGACAAGCGAGCACCATCACCGCGGAGATAGTACCCACGGAAACCATGCACCTTCACACCGCGCTCAAATTCGGCCATCTGGTGTATAGTCATCAGTTCCACATGGTCTTTAGCCGGAAAGGCAAAAGTAGTTTGCTCACCCCAAGATCTCACTTCTTGATTATCAGCATCACTCTCACCTTCTGGTACAGACATATCAGGTACATTTGGCACCTGCAACATTAGTGACTGCCACTCCTCCATGATTGGTCGTAGCTCCTCCTCCTCTTTTTGGACTTCGGTCTTAAGTGCTTGCATTGCAGTAATCATTTGGGTACGGAGCGCCACATCTGCTCCAGCTCGAACAATATCTTGAGAAACTTTATTCTGTTCGGCCTTTTTTGTTTCAAGTGCAGTCATTAAAGCACGCCGTGCATCGTCGACGGCAAGTAAACGATCTATATCTACCTTGATTCGCTTCTTCTTAGCAGCAGCTTTTACAATATCGGCGTTCTCACGAATGAATTTAATATCTAACATATCCCTAATTACAATAACTTAGTGAGGTAGATTATACCGCACTCTAGGGAAAATGTTTAAAATAAAAAAGGACCTGTCGGAGAAGACATGTCCTTACACTTTTTAGGCTAAGTCTTTCTTGATGGGTGGTTTTTTCATACACGCCCTTCAAACAGTTGTTACACACACTTTATTGAAAGAAAGACATAGAATTCTCGTTATGGACCAACAAAATATGGGGAGTACCTCCCGCACGGTCCGGAACATGAGGATCCTTGAAGAACGATTGCATATATTTAGAACAAAAACTACGTTATGTCAATATTTACAAGTCACTGTGTTACACTTGTAATATGAACTTTGAGATACACAAACTTTCTAGTGAGAAATTTCCCCCACTGCTATATGAAATACCCCAACCACCAAAACAACTCTGGTATCAAGGCACTCTACCTTCTGACAAACTATCTCTCTTGGCCGTAGTTGGTTCTAGAAAATACACTACGTATGCAAAACAAGTCATCGAGCACCTGGTTTCTGGCCTGGCCAACTATCCTGTTGGGATAGTTTCGGGATTAGCACTTGGTGTCGACGGCTTAGCTCATGAGACTGCACTAAAGTACAACCTATATACCCTAGCAGTACCGGGTAGTGGCTTAGACGAATCTGTGTTGTATCCTGCGTCCCATAAGGGCCTAGCGAGAAGAATTATAGAGGGCGGCGGCGGTCTTTTATCAGAACTTTCACCAAAAACTGGTGCGACGAGCTGGACCTTTCCTCAGCGCAACCGAATCATGGCCGGATTATGCAAGGCGACACTATTGATAGAAGCTGGAGAAAAATCTGGCACTCTAATTACCGCCCGCATGGCTGTAGACTATAATCGTGAACTACTTGCAGTACCCGGCAGTATTTTTTCCAAAAATTCCTACGGTACCCACCAATTCTTGAAACTTGGTGCCACCCTTGTCACAGATGCCTCAGATATTCTTGCTGCTCTCAATATTGAAGCTTTTGAGAATATCGTACCTATTTCCAAAACCACTCTGTCTGAACAAGAAGAACTGGTCATAAAGATCTTGCACGAACCCCGCGACAGAGACAGCTTACTCCGCTTGCTTGCGCTACCTGTCTCTGAGGCCAATATTTTACTCATGGGCATGGAAATGCAGGGCTACATTATGTATGAATCTCCTCATTACCGAACTCTGCTCTAGCAAGTTATTCGTGGTTCAGTATTTGACAGAAGGACGTAATCCTAGTATTTGTTAGCACACTATATTGTTATGAGTGCTTATACCCTTGTCATTGTAGAGTCTCCGGCCAAAGCCAAGACTATCGAAAAATACCTCGGAAAAAATTTCCGAGTGCTTTCTTCGATTGGTCACGTCCGCGACTTACCAAAAAGTAATACCGACGCTGTTGATGTTGAAAATGGCTTTATACCTCGCTATATTATTTCACCCGGTAAGGACAAAGTTATTGCCGGACTACGTACTGCCGCCAAAGGTGCTACCGAAGTACTACTCGCCTCCGACCCGGACCGTGAAGGAGAAGCAATTGCGTGGCACGTGGCTGAGCTACTAAAAGACGTAAACCCAAACCTCCAACGGGTCGCTTTCAACGAAATCACCGAAACTGCCGTCAAAGAAGCGATTGCGCACCCCCGTGATCTTGATATTAATTTAAAAGAAGCTCAAGAAGCAAGACGTGTACTTGACCGCTTGGTAGGCTACGACCTTTCCGGTCTGATCTGGAAAAAAGTACGCTACGGGCTTTCGGCTGGTCGAGTGCAATCACCTGCACTCCGTATCGTCATGGAGCGTGAGCGTGAGATCCGTGCCTTTATTCCTGAGACTTTCTATAATCTCACCGCACACAGTACCGCCAAAAAAATGCAAATTCCTTTTGCCTGTTCAGTCGAACCGCGCGACCGTGTCGAAGCCGACCGTATCAAGACCGTGGGCGAAAAAGCTGCTTGGGAAATTACTGCTCTTAAAGAAACTGAGACCAAGCGTAGTCCACGCCCTCCATTTACCACCTCGACTCTCCAACAGACAGCTTCGACTCGTCTCGGTTTTTCTCCTTCGCGCACTATGGGTGCCGCCCAAAAACTTTACGAAGCAGGACATATCACCTATATGCGTACTGACAGTACTAACATGAGTGACATTGCTCAAAAGCAAATCGTCGCATTACTGCACGCTGATTTTGGAGAGAGTTACGTGTCACCGCGAAAATACAAAACAAAAAGTAAGTCGGCACAAGAAGCACACGAAGCCGTACGGCCCACCAACTTCGCTAAGCGTTCTGTTGGTAGTACCGGTGACCAAAAGGCGCTATACGAATTAATCTGGACTCGTGCTGTTTCTTCACAGATGGCTGATGCCACCATGAAGCGCTCAAAACTTATTACAAATATTGTCGGCAGCAGCGAAACGATTCCAGATTTCTCTGTCAACGGCTCACGAGTTGTTTTCCCCGGCTGGTTAGCAGTAGACACCAGGGCCCGCGGTGAAGATACCGAAGTACCTAAGCTCGCTATAGGTGATACAGTGAACGTACGCGAGATTGAGATAGAGACCAAACAAACCGAACCACCAAACCGCTACACCGAAGCCGGCTTAATTAAGGAACTTGAAAAGCGAGGTATCGGCCGGCCTTCTACGTACGCTTCTATCATGAAGACAATCACCGACCGTGGGTATGTACTTAAAGAAGGACGAACTCTTCTTCCTACCGATACCGGAGATGTCGTTTCAACTTTTCTAGAGCAGCACTTTGCTGATTATATTAGTGACACTTTTACCAGTGAAATGGAAGATGAGCTCGACGAAATTGCGGAAGGTAAACGCACCTATGTAAAAACCCTCAGTGATTTTTATCTACCATTCCAAAAGGCAGTTGCTGCCAAAGAAAGTATTGAAAAAATCACCAACCTCGGACCTGGTCCAAAGCAATTCCCGTGCCCAGAGTGTGGAGCCGACATGATTATTAAACTTGGCAAATCAGGCACCTTCCTTTCGTGTGGACGATTTCCAGACTGTAACGGTGCGCGTGTCATCGATGGTAGCGAGCTGAAACCTGACGCACCACTCGGCCAAGACCCTGCTACCGACCTGTCAGTCTTTGTCCTTAATGGTAAATTTGGACCATACGTACAACTCGGCAGTAATCCGGAAAAAGTAAAAGGTAAAAAGCAGGTCAGTCCCAAGCGTGCCTCGTTGCCAGCTGGTGTAAAGCGTGAAGATGTTACGCTCGAAATGGCTCTCAAGTACCTGACCCTACCCCGTGAGCTTGGTACACACCCCACGACTAATGAACCTATCATCGCCAACACCGGACAATATGGCCCATACCTTGCGCATGCAGGAGATTTTCGTTCACTAAAGGGTGGTGATGATCCATACACCATAACCTACGATCGAGCTATAGAAATCTATAAGACCGCCAAACAAACCCGAAAAGGCGAGAAACTTATTAAAGAACTTGGTATTCATCCTATCACCCGAAAACTTATAAACGTCTTTGAATCAAAGTCCGGACGCTACCTAAAAAAAGGTTTCAAGCGTATCAGTATTCCTGACGAAGTAAGTACAAAAGACATTTCGATCGAAGTAGCGGTCGAGCTTCTCAAGCGCGGATAATAAGGACTAAAAGTAGTTGTTCCTTGTCATTTAGGTAACTTGTCTCTACAATAAAAAAATGTCTGCGCGCGATATCATAGTTATTTACGAAAAACTCAGTGATGCTGACAAGGCGCTTATTGAGAAAGCTTTTGTAGTAGCAGAAAAAGCACATGCCACTCACACCCGTTATTCTGGTGAACCGTATATGAATCACCTAGCAGCGGTTGGCACCAAACTCGCAGAAATGGGTATGTCCGCCCGTACAGTAGCAGCAGGTCTCCTCCATGACACAGTTGAAGACACCGACATCACCCCGGAGTATCTTCTTGAAGAATTCGGCGAGGAGATACTTTTTTTGGTAGAAGGAGTAACAAAGTTGAGTTCAGTACGCTACTACGGCAGTGACCGTCATAACGAAAGTTTGCGCAAGCTTTTGATAGCAACAAGTCAGGATATTAGAGTACTCATTATCAAGCTGGCTGACCGTCTACACAACATGCAGACTCTGCAGTATGTTCCAGCCGAAAAACAGCTGCGTATTGCTCGCGAAACTCTTGAAATATACGTGCCTGTAGCTCACCGCCTAGGAATGGGTCGTATCCGCAAAGAGCTTGAAGACCTAGCCTTTCCCTATGTATATCCCGAAGAAGCCGAACGTGTTCAAAAAGTCCTCAAGACCAAAGCTGGCAAAGCAACAGAACTTCTCGAACGTGAACGCAAAATCTTACAAAAACGTTTGGCTGAAATCGGCCTCTTAGACTTTAAGACGTCATATCGCGTTAAAGGGGTCTATAGTCTTTTCCATAAGCTTAAACGTAAAGAATGGGACATTAGTGCCGTCTACGACCTAATGGCCATGCGTGTAGTCGTACCAACAGTAGAAGACTGTTACCGCACTCTCGGTATTATTCACAAACTCTGGCGCCCACTACCGGGTCGAGTAAAAGATTATATTGCCTTTCCAAAACCGAACGGCTACCAATCACTCCACACTACTGTCGCAACTCCAAACGGCATTATTCTTGAAATTCAGATTCGCACCGAACGCATGCACCACGAATCTGAATTTGGTGTAGCTTCACACATTAGTTACAAAGAACAAACCCAGACTGGTAAAACAAGTGACGGTAAATCTCTATTTGGTAGTTTGATACCTTCCCTCTTTCGGCCTTTTAGTCGCCCCAAGAGTACCGGTAATGAAATTAAGCGGACCAAAGACTCAGCGCACAGCGAAAAGATTCCACGCTGGATTGCTCAGATTGGACAAATCCACAGCAAGGGTAAGTCAACAACAGCGGAATTTGTGGAGGATGCCCAAACCGACTTCTTCTCAAAAAGAATATTCGTCTTTACTCCAGCTGGTGACGTCGTTGATCTACCTGTCGGTGCAACACCTGTAGATTTTGCCTATGCTATTCACTCAGAAGTCGGTGATCATATCTTCGGGGCCAAGGTCAACAAAAAACTTGTTCAGCTTGATACCGAACTTAAAAACGGTGATATTATCGAAATCGAAACGCGTAAATCCTCACAGCCAACCGCCAAGTGGCTTTCTTTTGTAAAAACTTCAGTAGCACGTCGCAAAATTAAGGCATCCTTAGAAGAAAACGGTACTAGTTCCTAGAACACAAAAAAGCTACAGGGAGCTTTGCTCCCTGTAGCTTTTTTTATTTCTTTACACTCCAAAATTTCTAATTGAGTACAAACCACTTTCATCGTCTTCTTTTACTGTCGGCGGTGTCGATACTACTGGTTGTACCGGTTCTACCGGGAGCGGCGGTACAGGTGTCGATACCGTCACTGCCGGAGCTGGCTCATATACCTGTGGTAGCGGTGTCGCATACCGTGGTGTGTTATATGATGGCGGTACGTATACCGATTCTGACTGCGGTGATACCGGTGCTACTACGACCGGTGATATTGGCTCCACTGATGCAACTGGCGGCACCACACTCACAAGGTACTGTTCTTCGACCATTGGTACTGCGGGCGCTTGGTAGGGCTGAATATCATCAGCAGTGGCGTCATACTGAGCCACGGCAGTAGTGGCTGCAGGTGGTACAATTATCGCTTCTTCTCGCTCCGGCGTACCATCCATAATTGTCTCGTCACTCACCGCCGCCGGTTCCCTGCCACTATCATCGATCGCCATTTCAAGTGGCGTATGTTGATTGAGCTTTTCAACTGCTACTGCTGGCGATATTGCCTGCTCAACCTTCATTCGCAAGAGCATACCCTCAAGATCGTCTACCGAGAAATAATCAATTGTGAGTCGTCCGCCGTAGTCGGTCTTTTGGATTTGAACGCGGGTACCGAGCGTCTCCATAAACTTCTTTTCGATCTCAATCAGCTCAGCATCAAATTCACCCGGATTTTTCTTTCGGACTTTATCAGTCGCAATCTTACGAACAATGCGCTCTACTTCGCGTACAGAAAGCTTCTTCATGAGAATCTCACGGAATACGACATCCTGTTCTTCGGGACGATCGTTCAGCATGAGTAGTGTCCGAGCGTGTCCTTCTGTCATTTCGGCCAGGCGTAGGGCACTCAGCATATAGTCAGGAAGTGCCAGGAGGCGAATAGAGTTTGAGACATACTCACGACTACGACCCACTTTCTTTGCCACCTGCGTATGAGAGAGACCAAAGACGTCAGCCAGCTGTCGAAACGCCAGTGCGCGATCAACCGCATTAAGATCCTCACGTTGGAGATTTTCAATAATCGCCAACTCGAGTTTTTCTTGTTCACTATCTTCTCCTTCACGAATAATAACCGGTACTTGCGACAAACCTGCTAGCTTACTTGCCCGCAAACGACGCTCTCCAGCAATCAGCTCGTACTCTGTATAGAATGTACTATCTTCTCGTTCTATTTCTTTACGCGTAACGGTCAAAGGCTGCAAAATACCGTACATCCGTACTGACTCTGCAAGTTCCCGTAATTTTTGTTCATCAAATTCACGCCGTGGTTGAAACGGATTTGGAACAATTTTTTCAACCTCCACCCAAAATATTGAATCTCCCTGAAATGCCATAGAAAAAACTGCCAATAATTACCTCCACAAAGCTCCCGCTCTGTCTTACCAGCTATTCTACCACAAGCTCCGCTGACGCCCTGTTTATAACTTTTCAAATATCTGGTAGACTTGCTTGCACTGCTTTGTTATAGATAAAACAGTATTGCCTCGGTGGCGGAATTGGTATACGCGCACGACTCAAAATCGTGTATCGCAAGGTTTGAGGGTTGCAACAGTCTGGGAGACTGTTGCAAAAGGTTGTGAGGTAGTTTACGAGCATAGCGAAATAAACTATCCACAACCTGAACAGATTCTGTAAGAATCGACCCCTTTACAAAAAAGTTCGTTCTTAGAGTGCTGGAGTGGTGGAATGGTATACACGTGCGACTCAAAATCGCATGCCGCAAGGCTTATGGGTTCAAGTCCCATCTCCAGCACTCTGTGAATGAAACAAAAGTAAAACACCCCATTTTTGGGGTGTTTTACGTACTCTACTACACTGTGCTATATTCCCCCTATGCCAAAGCCCAAAATCATTGCCATTCTCGGTCCTACAGCCTCTGGTAAGACCGCACTTGCTATCGAGCTCGCTAAACAATTTAATGGCGAAGTGATTTCGGCTGATTCCCGCCAAGTCTACCGTGGCCTTGATATTGGTTCCGGGAAAGTCACACAGGAGGAGATGCAAGGGGTTCCCCACCATCTCATCGATATCATTGATCCAAACGACACATACAGTGGCACAGACTTTGTCCGCGATGCCAGCGCAGCTATTGCTGACATTACCGCCCGCGGCAAAGTACCCATCATCGCTGGAGGCACCTTTTTTTATGTAGACCTTCTTCGTGGCAAACAAAATGCAGCTCCAGTGCCACAAAACCTCGCCTTTCAAGCAGAGCTAGAGGCACTTAGCACCGATGCACTAGTCTCACGTCTCACTCTAGCCGACCCGCGTCGCGCCGCCACTATTGATACAAAAAACAGACGTCGCCTTATTCGCGCCCTAGAAATAATCGACAGTATTGGCAGTGTCCCTGAATCCATGCCGACTGAAAGTCCCTATGAATGGTTGATTTTTGGCATCAATGTTCCAACAGAGATACTAAACAAACGAATTGAACAAAGACTACACGAACGTCTACAGCACGGCATGGAAGCCGAGGTATCCCACTTGCTCGCAAGCGGAGTACTGAAAGAACGTTTGATTAATTTTGGTCTTGAGTATCGCTACTTGGTCCAAGGTCATTACCATACTCTTACCTATGAACAAATGACGACTGAGCTCTTTGCTAAAATCCGCCAATTCGCCAAACGGCAGCGCACCTGGCTCAAGCGCGATAGTGAAATCACCTGGAAAGAGTTTCCAGTACAGGTAGCTGATATTACCGAAGAAACCCAAACATTTCTCCATTTGTAGTGATTTCGTACGACTAGTGAAATCTCAATTGGTCAGTCATTTGGTTTAAATCTTCCCCACCAAATCAAGGCTCGGCTTCAACGTCTCATTACCTTCTTCCCAAGCTGCTGGACACACATTTCCTGGATGCTCATGTACAAACTTTGCTGCTTTTAGTTTGCGTAGCGTCTCTTTGGCTGAGCGACCTATTGATCCTTGAGTAATCTCGACACCACAAATACTTCCTTCTGGATCAATAATAAAAGTACCGCGCTCAGCTATCCCTTCCTCCGGTATCAGCACTCCAAAAATTTCTGATAGTTCATGAGATGAATCAGACCCCATTGCGTACGTGATTGTAGCAATTGCCGGTGAATGATCGTGCCACGCCTTGTGTACTTCCACTGAATCCGTAGACATAGAAATAACCTCAGCCCCTTCTGCCTGAAACGCTGCGTAGTGTTGCTGCATATCCTCAAGCTCGGTTGGACATACATACGTGAAGTCTTTTGGATAAAATACCAAAACTACCCATTTTCCGCGCAACTCTGCAAAGCTTGTTCGCCGCACAGTCTTTTCTTGATACACACTAAACTCTAGTTCTTCTGGGACAACATCTCCAATTGTAAACGAACCAAAACAATCTCCACATTGACAATTTTCCATATGTAAAAAATTAGATTATAAATACCGCCATCATAACACGATAATTATATGCATACCCCCTATGCATTCTTTTTAGCTACTTATTCCAGTATCAGTGACAGATAACAGTAATTCACCCAAGTATTTCAGGGTGTATAAAATCACACACAGCCAAAAGTTGCCAAAAGTGCCCCTTTCCCCTACTATTACCGGCACCACCAAAGTATTGGTGGTCTGGGGACAGACTTGAGTTCTGTCAGTATATTATTCAAGCGACATACCCAGAAAAGTATTGCACTCAACAAAAATGTTTCCCAAACATCCGCCGCGGTGGATTGGTAGAGACATTATTGTGGTATAACCAAACGGGTATTGCACTCAACAAAAAATGTTTCCCAAACATCCGCCGCGGTGGATTGGTAGAGACATTATTGTGGTATAACCAAACGGGTATTGCACTCAACAAAAAATGTTTCCCAAACAT
>CAIMDH010000122.1 GCA_903839715.1 uncultured bacterium | reverse complement strand
CTGAACAGACACTAATTGCTTTTAGTGAGTTTGTGCGTAGGGACTCTGTTGTAGACTTTATCAAGAAATATAGAGAGTTTTTAGGTATACCCAAAGAAGGTTTAGAGCTCACTGAGGAGGACAAAAAGCATCTTATGGGCGATTCTGCCGAGGCAGTATTAGCTAGTTTTTTGTACATTCCAAAAAGAATATATCCTCTTCCAGAAGAGGCTCAAAAAGAGGGTACGATTGGCATCAAAATTTTTAATACATGTAGAGCTTTGGTGGCTAGTGAAGGATATCAAAGCGAACGTATGATGACACTATTTCGTAATTATTTCTTTTTCAATCAAGTTATTGAACCCCATCATTCAATGACTGACGCGAAAGATGACTTATTAAAGATTGACTACTTACCTGATGAATTAGGTGACTATGGAGATGAAAATTTAGATGACCCATTTCTCTTAAAGTGTGCGTTTGACCATTTTCAGCATGTAAGTAAAACTCATCCTGTGGCTCTTTATATAAATCCTGAAGCTTCACTTAATCAGATTAAGGATTTTTTATCTAAAAAGTGGCATTTAATTGAGTCTAAGCGCAGTCAAGAAATTCTATATAATAAAAAACGACAGAAACGTAGACAACATGTAGCGGATTTTATTTATAGCAATAGTGAACTTTCTATATCCCAAATTAGATTGAAACTTGCTGAAGAACTAGGTGAATTTTTAGATGATGGCCATGTTGGTAAAATTTTAAGTTTGGAGAGGAATAGCAGAAAAAAGTGATATCACATAATTCTTATACATAGCAAAGTATAGTTGATTTAATAGACTCATTAATAAAGAGTCTATGAATTTCAATGAATATATAACCAGTGATTTAAATGAGGCGACGGTCTTAAAGTACGTTGGTCATAAGCTAGAGTGTGTAGATAAAACGCAATATCGCGCGCAGTTTTGCTTTACCCGAGAGAAGGATACAGACGCAGTGTTAGTTAGTTATCGCGAACGGGTACTTCAGGTCGAACCCTATGCATTCGCACAGTGTATGCGCGAGCTTAAGGATCGACTCTATAACGGCTAAGTATGCAACTCTCGGATCGACATATTGATGAGTTTATAGCGCTATACCAAAAGCATTATGGTGTGGTTCTAGAACGTGCTGTGGCGCTTGAAAAGGGGCTTCAGCTGTGTCGGTTTGTGGAGTTGGTAGTATTTGAGCCAGAGAATGGAAATGAATATGACAGAAATAAAATTAGATAATTACGTTGTGACTCCTCGTTATATTCGGAGCGATTATCATAGTGGTAAAATCACTATTCCTGAGCGTAATTTATGGCTGTGGTTGCGTGTATGTGGTAGTCCGTATGGTATCGCTACGGTATCAATGGAGACACTAGCAAAAGAAGCCTTTAACCAACCTGTTCAAAAAAACTACATTAATAAGATTCTTATCTCATTAAAGAGTAAGAGGTACATATGGTACTCGGACCGTTCAGGGCGCAGAGGTTCGTTTGAGGTCCATATGGGTGATTGGATATTGCCTAGCAAGCAAATAAAGACACTCAATGGTTACTTTGCTGATGCTGGAGTCATAGGCGAGGACCTATTGGAAACTCTTGGAAATGCAGAGGTTGAGACAAAGCTTGTTGATTTAAGTCAGAGCTTTAATGATGAGAAAGGTATTGATAACACTAAAGCAAATATAGAAAAGATACTTTCTCAAGTCAGAGGTTACGATAACGATAAAGATAAAGAAAAGAATAACGATAAAGACTCGCTACAATCGCCTTCTTTAAAGAAGGAAGATTATAACTTCTCAACATTTCGTGAGAATTCCTATGAAGAGATGAGGTGTAAGGAAATAGCTAGAAAAATCGAAGATAAGAACGTTGCTTATTGTATTGGTATTTATAGAAAATATGGACTTAATGTACTAGAAAAAGCACTAGGGGAGTTCAATGATTCTGGTGGTTGGGATAAGGATAATCCACCAGCTTTCTTTAACTCTTTGGTGCAACTGGAGATTAAAAGTCTATAGATTTAGGTTGATAACAGTTATATGTCACGAGATACCACAGATAATGCGCGAAGTTTCAGCATCTTCTTTTTGAATAAACATAAGAAGCTCGTTCCTGATTGTAGTTATTTTAATAACGATGTCATTTGGTCCCGAGACGGGAGTGAGGTGGCACGAATTAGCTACAATATCAGTACGCTTTCAAGTGATTCTTACATCTATTTGTCATACAGAATACGGAGATGGGGTGAAGAAGATTGGCAACCAATTAACTACAAAGTACCGCTGGAGCAAATACCATGCCATTTTGGTGGAAAAAGGTGGTTTTTCAGGTGTCCTTTGGTTAGAAAAGGTCAGAAATGCGATAGGCGAGTAGCTATACTCTATAACGTTGGTGATTATTTTGGTTGCCGGAAATGTGCGAATCTTACCTATGAATCCTGTCAGGAGAGCAAAAAATTTCGTGGATTTCCATGGAAAAGTCTATCTGATTCGTTTAAAGCAGATGATTTATATAAAAATGTGAAAGTTGAGTACTACAATGGCAAACCCACCAGAAAGTACAAGCGATGTCTCGATTTGTGGGGTTATGAATTAGAGGGGAGTAATGCTGATAAACAGCATGGATAACAGCTATAATGTAAATATTATGAAAACTATTAAAGAATTAAACGGAAAGTGGTGGTATAGACTAATAAAGGTTGCTTATGTCTTATTGTTAATGGTTGTATCAATTTCTTTTCTAGTCCTCCCTTATTTAATTTTTGAGCATGAAGATGAAAAAAGCGGTCTTAATGAAGAAGAAATGAGTAGATTGACAAACTTATTAGACAGTCGTAAATCTAGTAATTTTTCAGACATGAGTAATAGCATAACAAAACCAAATAATTTTGAGTCTATCGTCGTCAATGAAGACGGGAATTGGTTTCTTGTTCTACTTTGGTCACTATCTGGTTTACTGGGTTCGTTCCTAGTGTTTGAAATTATCCGCAGGATATTTTATTACGTAATATTGGGTAGCTTTAAACCGAATAAAGAATAATTAAAATTAGTTATGAGCACAGCCATAAAATATTATATTTACGCTCGGAAATCCTCGGAAAGTGAGGATCGTCAAATGGCTTCGATAGACTCACAAGTTGATGAGCTAAACAAACTAGCTAAAGATTTAGATCTTGAGGTGGTAAAAGTATTTCAAGAATCACAATCTGCTAAAGGTCCTGGCAGACCCGTTTTTAATGAGATGCTCGCAAGTATTTCTCATGGAGATGCGACTGGTATTCTTTGTTGGAAACTAAATCGACTTGCTCGTAATCCGATTGATGGCGGTCAGATTAGTTGGATGCTTCAAGAGAAGGTAATTGAACACATTCAAACATACGGACGAGACTATAAATCAGACGATAACGTTTTAATGATGCAGGTTGAATTTGGAATGGCGAACCAGTTCATTAGGGATTTGCGGACCGATACAAAGAGAGGACTTAGAGCTAAGGCTGAGCGGGGTTGGTATCCAACGTTTGCTACTTTGGGTTATATGCACAATCCCTATAAGCACAAAGGGGAGAAGGAAATAATTAAAGACCCTGAAAAATACGACTTAGTACGCAAGATGTGGGACTTGATGCTCACAGGCTCTTATACGCCACCGCAAGTACTAAAAATAGCCACAGACGAATGGGGACTAAGAAATCGTAAGAATCAGAAGATTTCCAAGAGTAATATTTACAGAATCTTTTCAGATCCTTTTTATTATGGTGCTTTTGAGTATCCAAAGAATAGCGGTTCGTGGTTTGATGGTGCTCATGAACCAATGGTTTCTTTGGCTGAATTTGAGCACGTACAAAACCTGCTAGGTGGTAAACATAATACCCGCCCAAAGGTATATGAATTTGCTTATAAAGGACCGATTGTGTGTGGTGAATGTGGTGCTCAAGTAACGGCGGAGCATAAAACTAAACATCAGAAGAATGGTATTGATCGTCATTATATCTACTATCACTGTACCAAGCGTAAAGACCCTAAATGTACGCAGAAGGTAATTGAGGAGAAAGAGCTTGAAAAGCAGATTGCGGAAGTGATGAAGAAGGTAGATATACCAGAAGAGTTCTTTGTCTGGGCTACTAGCAGAATAAAAGAAGATAATGAGCGTGAAGTTCGCTCGCGAAAGAAAATAATTCTAAATCAGCAAGCCGAATATCAAGAGATACTACAAAAGATAGACAACCTGATTGATATGCGAGCCGATAAGGAAATCGATGCTCAGGAGTTTAAAGATCGGAAGGCAAAATTGATAAAAGATAAGGAACGTATGAACGGGTTGATTGCTGAGACTGATGCAAGAGTGAATGAGTGGGTGAATGAAGTTGATATGTATCTGACGTTTTCAGAAAATGCTTATGATAAGTTTAAGAATGGTTCATTGCGTGTCCGAAGAGAAATGCTTTTCACACTTGGTTCGAACCTCAAGCTAATAGACAAAAAAGTGTTTATTGTCATGCCAGATGTTCTAAAATCAATAGAAACGGCTTCAAAAGAGGTGAAACAAATTCATGATAGGTTCGAACCGCAAAAAACCGTTGACAGGCAACAGTTTTATAGCGATTTGTACTCTAAGAGTTCTGTCTTGCTCCCCGGGCAGGATTCGAACCTGCGACCAATTGATTACACGAGTCTATAAGTTTCCAAATAGGGTGGACTATATCATCACCAGTCATTTTACAATGCGTATGGTGCAAGGCGCTTCCAATACTTTCGTACTGTACTCCCATTACGGGATAGTCTCTGAACCTTCAATCTAAGATGTAACTCCTAGAAAGCTTGGCTGCTGATTACCCACAGCATAATCTGTTTCGGGCTTCCAGACAGTTCACCTTGTTTTCATTCCACTATTTCTAATGGAAGCTGCGTAATGCCGTCGTGTATCTCCATGTGGCAATTCATGCAAACGAGGACACATTTATCAAGTTCAGCTTTTGTCTTGTCCCATGATCTTGTAAAACCCCTGAAAGAAATACCGAAGTCTTTCTTGTCTGGTTCCACATGATGAAAGGACAGCGCACGCTTACTCTTGTTGTATCCACAAATGCAGCATTTGCCACCTTTGTAGGCTAGAGCCATATCACGAACTTTTTTGCGTCGTTTTATGACTGCTAGCTTTAGGTATTCTTTACGATCGGCATAGGTTCTCGTTTCTTTCTTAGGCATGGTATATACATAAGTGTATACCAAAGTATCTAAGTCAGAACGAAGTGTCCACAGTCAACTGCTCTACCGCTGAGCTACCGAGGAATATATTTTTTACTGTATTTTCAGCGTTGGCTTCTCTACAGTTGCTCTATTGTACAGAAAACTTCTGAATATTCAACTATGTGAGTAATACACAGGTGAGCTACTTTATAAAACGTAGTATACTAAGTGAGTTACAAAGTTTAATGTTTAGCATGCTCACACTTTACTACAGACCCACGTGTCCATTTTGCCGGCGTGTCCTGGCAGTCGTCGATCGAATGCAGTTGCAAATTGAACTTAAGGATATTGAAGACGAAGTCGTGGCGCTGGAGCTCGAAAGCAGGGGAGGAAAGCGACAAGTGCCATACTTGGTAGATAGTGCAGCCGTAATCGAGATGTATGAATCAGATGCCATCGTTGCGCACCTCCAGACCAACTACGGTAAGCCCAGTGCGGTTACTCGGCCACGGGTGCATATCGCTGATAATGTGTGTATTTCTTGCGAGGGATAAGTAGTACAGTATGTATGTACGTGTAGTGGTGTACCCGGGTGGAAAAAAAGAAGTAATTGTACAGACCGGTGACCATCGCTACGAGATACGAGTTAAAGAGCCTGCTGAAAGAAATCTAGCAAACAGTCGGGTGATTGAAATGATTGCACTGGCCTACTCGGTAAATCCAAAAACAGTGCGGATTGTGTCAGGGCACCATACTAGCCGTAAGATACTTTCGTTACCAGATACTTAGAACTTCATAAAAATCAACTATGACATTTAAGAATATTACTTTTAAACACACAAATAGTGAAACCAACAGTTCAATTCACAATTTTGTATCCCAGAAGTTGAATACACTTTTAAAGTATGTCGGAGAAGGACAGGAAGCTACGGCTGAAGTTGAGTTTGAAAAGATTACTTCACACAAATCAGGATCAATTTGTCGAGCTGAGGTTAATGTCACTGTTGGAGGTACATTGTATCGTGCAGAGAACACTGCAGAGACTTTTGATGCTGCGGTAGATAGCGTGCGCGATCAGCTTGATCAGGCGATGGCCAAAGCACACAAGAAGCGAAATAGCATGTTTCGTAAAGGAGGAAGAATGGTTAAAGAGATGATGGGATTTTCAAAATAGGTTTATAAAAAACAAGGACGGCCAATGGCCGTCCTTGTTTTTTATATAGTGAAGTACTGAGAAAAATCCATCTCATTTTTTCCTTCGGGTACAATGCGGTCGATTACTAAGGTGTCAGCTTGGTTGAGGTGGGCGGACTTTATCTTGAAACGCTTTCCGTCATGTATAAAGAACGTCTCAGGCCAGCCGGCGAAGGCACAGATTTTGCGGTAGGCGCTCTGTGCCTCGGGGCCAGTGGGTAGTGTGTGTGGATCAAGCTGAAGTTCAGCCATTTCTTTGGTGATTTTGGTGCAGAAGGTCGCTTCGTTGTGTTTTTGTTCTAGGGGAGTGAGGGAGCCTTTTGGTAATTCTTGAAGTACATGTGTCAGCAAGTCACCGCAGATGTGGCTTAGTGTACGGTCGAGCTCCGGTCCAGATATTGGTTCTGTCAGTGTGAGAGGTTGTTGGTATAAAATTGGTCCATGGTCCATCTCGGCATCCATTTGAATAATAGTCACCCCAGCAGCTGATAAGTCGTGTAGGAGAGTGCTACGAATCGGACTGGCACCACGGAGTTTTGGCAGTAGCGATGGATGGGCATTAATAGTGCCGTACTTAGGGAGTGACAGTAGCCATTCTGGCATAATCTTGCCATACGCAAAGACAACAAAGACATCCCACTCGGTATCGGTAAGAGGAGTGAGATCCTCGCGTTTTTTTAGACTTGCTGGTTGGAATACGGGAATACCGCGTTCGGTTGCCCAGACTTTAGTTGGTGGGGGAGTGAGGATTTGTTTGCGGCCCACCAGTGCGTCTGGTGTGGTGACTAAGAGAGTTGGCACAAAACCAAAATCCGCCATTTCTAAAAGGGCAGTCACGGCTAGGTCAGGTGTTCCAAAAAAGGCTATTTTCATGCGAGTGGCGCTTCAGTAGCGTCACGGTCTTTCATGTCTTCCTTGGTCCAGATGCGTTCAGCACGGTCGGTGAAGAGGATACCGTCCAAGTGGTCGGTTTCGTGTTGCATTATCTGGGCAAGTAAGCCACCGGCACCACGACTAAATCGAACGCCGTTTTCGTCAGTTGCTTCAATGACGACATTAGTAGACCGGCGGACGAGCCCGTACCGGTCGGGGATAGAAAGACAGCCTTCGCCGACAACGTGTGTCTTTTTGGACATTTTGAGGAAGTATGGGTTGATAGCGATGACGGTAGGAAGGCGGTCGCCTTCACCGCTTTGGTCTTCAATAATAAACATTCGCTTACTAACACCGATTTGAGGTGCAGCAATTGCTACAGCAGTATAGCCGTCGATTTTGTAGGTTTTAATCGCGCTGCGGAGGTCTTTAAGTAACTTTTTTACTGT
>CAIMDH010000121.1 GCA_903839715.1 uncultured bacterium | reverse complement strand
CATGTTATAACAGTATACTACAAACTCATATTATAGCGTTGAAAAGCTAGTGTACGCCATATAACAGTTCAAACGTCTACAATATTTCAGAGATAAAAAAATAAAGTGTACTTATTCCGGCAGCAGTTCTTTTTTACTTATTTCTATTAGGTTAATTACTATGTGAAAACCCAACACATGGTGTTGGGTTTAGTCTTTTAGCGAAGCGTTCTACCGCCTCGATTTCATTTCGTATGGCTTTTTTGGCGGCAAGTAGTGCCGACTCGACTCAACCGCATAACTGAAAGCACGCTCCCCGTATTGCAAATTTGTCACATGCCCATGGCCGGATGACATACTTATTTGCCAAGTACCACACTCATGTCCATTTTGATCTACGCAATCGGGATGCATACAACCCACCAACTTAAGTGGTGTACGTGAATACACCACTGCGTGCTTAGGTACTTCAAACCCTTGGCAAGGAGTCAAGAGTGTCACACTATCACCAGGCAAAATCAGTCGCGTACACCAAGCACAGCGTGTAACCGCAGCGGCATAGCACTGCAAGCAAAAATATGGTTTCTTGTGGGCATCAACTATCATCCTCAAGCGAACCCGCTCACCAAATACCTCGATTTCTCCCTCACGTGGGGTTTTATGTCCGCAAATTTTCGCTGGCCGCCAAGTGGCAGCCGCAACCAATTTTTGAGTAATTGTATCCATTATTTTTCCTCTGCTGTTGATGTATGAAAGAACAAATCAAAATATCTTCATTGAAGATACAAAATTTATTATGTCAAGAATATGTAATAAGTCAATATAAAAGAAGGCTATTCTGCTTAGCGGAGAGAGAGGGATTCGAACATTACATGTTCAGTACCCCAATTGGCTGGATTATTTCGCTGCGCTTATAATCCTGCTCAATCGGGCTTCAAATCCCCCAGCGCAGAAACAAAAAATCCATACAGAAGTATGAATTTTTTAGTTTTGCGGAGAGAGGGGGATTCGAACCCCCGATTGGGTTACCCCAATACTACCTTTCCAAGGTAGCGCGTTCAACCGCTCTGCCATCTCTCCAATTATGCGCTGCTGGATAGTTATATCATACCCCTATTCCCTGCCCTAGAGCGTTACATCCTCGACCAGGAGGAGTACGCGCCATAGGGGCTTAATGACACTTTTAGCATAGGTCTTAATGTCTTCCGGATCGATTGAAGTAGTGCTTGTTTGGATCTTGACCCGATTATCAGGTAATAACATATACATCTTATTACCTTTAAACGCAATTCGAATATTTTCACCACTCACCTTCCACCATTCATGTAGATCAACCATGAAGTTTGGGGTCAATATAGTTCTGGCTTCGATAGGATTATTTGAAAGTATATGTAAATCTTTTTCAAACTCATTCCATTCGAGCTCAGTCTCTACCATTCCAGTTTCAGCTACGCGCATACCCCAGAAATTCTGATGCATGAGACCAAACACATCACCTTCGGTAGAAATATAGGTAGTTCCTTCTAAAGTCTTATCGAGCACAACTTCAACCAAAACACCATGAAATACTTCCTTTGTGTTTGTATTACGACCTGACGAACGGCGTTGTTGAACAGCAATCTCACGTACAGTAACCGGATACGGTTCATAAAAAGAAAACATATCATCAGTTGTAATATATGTATACTTTTCAGGCAAAAGTCCAGAGTCGTGGAGTATAGCTTTAGTCTCTGCACCATGAACCTCATCACAGGTATACATAGTCAAACGGTCAAAACACTCAGTCATGGTCGGAATTAACGCCATGTTGAGTTCTTGTGCGAGCACCCTCTGCTCACGATACCACTGGAAATTAAAAAATATGGCTGCCACCGAGAGCGTAAAAAGATACAACGTTGCTAGGTTTAGATTTGATCCTTTTAGGTATCCATACGACAGGAATAGTGCCAAAAAAGAAAAAATAAGCACACCCACAGTCGTCACTACGTAGCGGCGGTTTTTGATTACTGCAATACGTCGTTCTGCCGTACGTGCTATAAAATCAGCGATATTTACCGCAAAAGAATCTTCAATACGTTGCTCAAGAACAACAACTGTGGGGATGGTTGCTTTTATTTTAGCCATGTATTACTTACTCATTTCACGTAAAATTCTAATCCTGTCAGCGGCTGGTGGGTGGGTTGCGAAAAGGTTGCTAATTTTTTCTCCAATTGAACTTTTACCTTCTGCTGCATACGGGTCTGAAATAAACAAATGAGCAGTAGCATGTGACGCGGATGCCATTGGTTGATGTGAGCGGCTGATTTTTTCAAGTGCTGAAGCAAGACCTTCAGGATACCGAGTAAGTAAGGCGGCTGAAGCATCGGCGAGATATTCCCGCTTACGCGAGATAGCTAGTTGTATCATTTGAGCTGCAATCGGTGCCAGAATAATACCAGCAATACCGAGTACTAATAAAATTGGACTACGGTCACGATTATCCCCACCACCAAACATTAATGCTCGAGACAAAAAGTCTGCCAACATCGCCACGAAGCCAGCCAAAACTACTGCAACTGTCATCACCAACATGTCACGGTTACCAATATGGGACATTTCATGAGCCATCACGCCTTCAAGCTCAGTACGATCAAGTAGCGCCAAAAGCCCGGTAGTAGCAGCAACAACAGCATGCTCAGGATCGCGTCCGGTGGCAAATGCATTAGGAGAAGGGTCGTGCATGATGTACACCTTAGGCATTGGTAGTCCAGCAGTTATAGCCAAATTCTCGACCACATTGTAGAGCTCTGGAGCTTCAGCCTTAGTAATTGGCTCTGCACCGGTCATGCCAAGAACCACCTTGTCAGAAAACCAATAACTCCCAATATTCATCATGAGCGCAAATATCAGAGCGATATACACTAACGACGGATCATTAAGATACCAAGAAACTGCATAACCGATAGCTACAATACCCAGCAAAAAACTACCCATTAGCACCCAGGTTTTTCGAACGTTACTGGCTTGTTGTGTATAGAGAGTGGCCATTTTTATAGAGGAATACCCTGCGGACTTTCGTTTGATTGATACCCAACATCTTCAGACCAAATCAAGAAATGTTGATGCTTATATCCACCCTTATTAAGAAAGTTTACTTTGCGTGCCTCAGCAACATCTTCAGGACTAATATCAAGCTGCTTAATAATGGTCTCAAACACCATCATTAAATCTGCATATTCACCCAGAAAATCCTCCTTGCTTCGCACCATAGCGAGTGACGTCGCTTCCTCTTTTATCTTTTTGAAGAGCTCTTGTTGAAACTCCTGTACGTCAGCAATCTGGCGCGATTCACACTGTTCGCGCTTAGCACGAATCATATCCGGAATATTATCTCGTACTAACTTATTGTAGTAGACACGGGTAATTTCAGACATGCTACTTAGAAACTAACCTTAACAGGATCACGCTCAACACTATCTTCAGATAGCTCGAAGAATTGCTCTTCTTTAAAATTAAATGTACTACCAATAACATTTGAAGGAAAAGCCTGGAGCGCAATCTTTAGGTCTCGCACATTGCCGTTATAAAAACGTCGCGAAGCCTGAATTTTGTTTTCGGTATCAGCAAGTTCACTTTGTAGTTGCGCAAAGTTTTGGTTAGCTTTGAGATCTGGATACGCTTCAGCAATCGCCATCAGCTTACCGAGTGATGCTCCGAGTGCTGACTCAGCACCGGACATTTCAGCAATTTGCGACGCTGTCACTGCTGTTGGGTCAACGTGTACCTGAGTCGCCTTACTACGAGCAGAAGTTACCTCATCTAATACAGCTCGCTCGTGTGCAGCATACCCCTTTACTGCTTCAATAAGATTAGGAATAAGATCATAGCGACGCTTGAGCTGAACATCAATATCGGCCCATGCCTCTTTAGTACGCTGTGTGAGTTTTACAAAGTTGTTGTACATCGCTACACCATAGATACCAATCGCACCAATAACCGCAAAAATAATCCAATCCATAAAGTATTATATAGTTAACAAAAATAAGTGTTACAACCAGCTTTTTTAAGCTGGAAGAATTATATCATAACCTATAGCGAATGCAGCAAAAAACACGTGCAAAGACGTGTTTTTACTGCATTGCTATTTCTTTCTCTTAGTCCATACCACCACCCATTCCACCATATCTGGAGCTTGTGGTTTTGTTGTCTAAGTTTAATGTTTACTCGGCTCTCGTAATTGCTATTATTCAAAAAATTATTTACAGCCTGAAAATAACTTTAAGTTCCTTCCTCATGCAGACTAACATTGTAATCAGCGACGTTAATATTCTGATCTCCTCCTGAGCAGGTATCTTTTTGAAAACTAGCACCTGACTCGGCTTTATTAAATGCAAAGACTGCTGACATACCAACACAATCGCACGCACCGATATTTGAATCTGTGCAATGTCTAGGATCATATGAGTAAAAATACATCACGCCGTCATGGGTAGGGTCTTTGGGTACCTTAGGCAAATATGGTGCTAAAGCAGTATCAATTGGACTACCTACACCAATTTGATTACCGCTGATAGGTATACCTTCACTTAGTCCAGGATAGTGTAAATGCCGGTTCCTGTAAGCTTCCAGAGCAGTTCTTATTTGTCGCATATCAGACAATCTCACAGCATCTCTAGCTTCTGCTTTAACGTCATTTAATTTAACCAACACTGACGAGGTTAAAAGACTTACTATTGATATAACTACCAATAATTCAATTAAAGTAAAGCCTTTATTTTCTTTTTTCATAAAGCTCTTCATCTGAAGTTGTATTATTAGGGTCAAAAATATATTTTTTTAGATCTTCTTTAGACTCATACTCAGAAAATTTTGATGAGAGAATTATAAAAAATGATACAAAAACAACACACCACATTAAAAAATTTGCTCCAGATTGAGATTTAATTAGTCCACCCGAATTTGAAATAATAAATTTAGTCAACCTACCAGTTGGTCTATTTAAGCTTTTTTTATTACTGTTATCATCTTCAAAATGTATTTCAGATAATTTCATAATTCAAGTAAT
>CAIMDH010000120.1 GCA_903839715.1 uncultured bacterium | reverse complement strand
CGCAACTCATTGCCAATACCACAGCCGACCCTAAAAACTCAACGTATAGTCAAGATATCCGCAACTCATTAGACCAATAAGCCGACCGTCTACATTTGAGAACAACCCAAAAACAAAAACACCCCACGGAGGGGATGTTTTTGTTTTTTAATTCAGGTTGAGTTAGGCAGCTGGTTCTTCTGCAATTGTCTTTTCTTCAGCATCTTCTGCAACTTCAGGAGTTACTTCTTCTGTACTTTCTTCAGGCGTTGTAGCTGGTGTCACTTCTACGTTTGTTTCTTCTGTCATATATATACTATATTTAGCTACTAACTTGGGGCTGGAGCAGTATACCCTCAAACACCAGAAACGCCTATTTACTGCGCAAAAAAACAAACCCCGTACAGAGTACGGGGTTTGTTTTTTACTTAACAGCTTTGACGCGAGCGGTAAGTCGTGACTTCTTACGAGAAGCGGTATTATCTTTAATAACTCCACGCTTTGCTGCCTTGTCGATAGCTTTGTAGGCTAGTGGCAATAGTTCCTTTGCTTTTATAGCATCTCCCGCTACAACAGCCTTGTTTACATCTTTAACCACATCACTCATGACGCTCTTACGGCGAATGTTGAAAATGTGCTTCTTTTTTGACTGGCGATTAGCCTTTTCTGCTCCTTTAGTTATCGGCATATGATTTATTTAACGTGGGAGCACTATACGGTATTAAACATAAAAATGCAAGATAATCGGTAACAGTTACTTATTATCTATAACGATAATGAATTAATAACCCTGATTAAACCGCTTCCTGTACGACTGTTTATCGAAGACAGAAACTATGGGCAGTTCAAGGCACGGCGCTTATTTTCCTTCTTTCGTAGACTTGTGTACAATGAACCAACTATGATTCGTTCACTACAAGGGACTATCGCAGCTATTGGAGAAAATAGCCTTGTGGTTGAAGTTCACAATATTGGCTACCTGGTCTACACCCCTACCGCCAGACAACAATACGTCCCAGGTACTACCGTTTTTCTTCATACCTATCTTGTGGTGCGCGAGACGGCTCTGGATTTGTATGGTTTTCTCGAGCCGAGTGAACTTACTTTTTTTGAACTACTACTTGGAGTACCGAAGATTGGCCCTAAGTCAGCTCTACAGATATTATGCCAAGCGGATATCGCCCTACTTTCAGCAGCAATCTTGGAACAAGATCCTGAACACCTTTCCAAGCTCTCTGGTATTGGTAAAAAAACCGCTGCCAATCTCGTCTCGCATCTGGAGGGAAAAATCGACCACCTCACTCTCCCATCCCACCTTGCCACCAATCCGAATAGTCATCTTTCTGAGGCACAAATTGATGCTATTGATGCTCTAATCACTCTCGGATACGATCCGCAAGAAGCACGGGGATATGTGATAAAACAAGACAAAACCACTGATACTAAATCTCTTGTACAAGCAGTACTCAAACAAATTCCGATTCCATAACACAACATTCCGACCACAGTACTTATCTTTTGGCAAAAAAACGGATAATCCGTATACTATATTCATATGGCTTCACTTATCGCACTATTCAAAAATGCCGTACCGAAAACTGTCCTTGAAATCATTCGTCCGCCCTACCACTACACACTCGCCCGCCTGTCTGACTGGTACTACAAACACCCATCTAAAGAACTGACTGTTATCGGCGTCACTGGCACCAAAGGAAAGTCTACTGTCACCGAAATACTTACTCGCATCCTCGAAGCTGAGGGCCACACTGTCGCCTCCCTCTCGACCATTCAATTCAAAATTGGCCCTACGACTGAGCGCAACCTCTACAAAATGACAATGCCTGGTCGTTTTTTTGTCCAAAAATTTCTCCGTCGTGCAGTGACCGCTGGCTGCACTCATGCCATTATTGAAATCACTTCTGAAGGAGCTAAACAGTTCCGGCACAGTTTTCTCGAACTCGACGCCCTGATTTTTACCAATCTCACCCCCGAACACATCGAGTCACACGGCTCATTTGAAAAATACAAACAAGCAAAACTTTCAATTGCCAAGCGAGTGGCCGACTCTACCAAACGCCCACGCTTTATTGTGGCCAATGTCGACGATACCCACGGTGCTGACTTCCTAGACTTTCCGGTTGAATATGCACTTCCGTATTCACTCAAAGACCTGTCTCTCTATTCACTCCATCGCGATAGTGTCAGTCTAGTTTTTGGTGATGTCACAATCCGCGTCCCACTCATTGGTGTTTTTAATGTCTATAACATTCTTGCCGCCATCACTCTCGCGCGTGCATATGGTATTTCTTTCATCACTATCGACAAAGCTCTGCGTACCATTCCGCCTGTTGCTGGTCGGGTGGAAAAATTCACCTCTCCAAAAGGTATCGGCAAACAAGTGACCGCTATTGTCGACTACGCCCACACTCCAGACTCGCTAGAAAAGTTATATCAAGCTTTCCCCGACGTCTACAAAGTCTGTGTACTTGGCAATACCGGCGGTGGCCGCGATAGTTGGAAGCGTCCAGAAATGGGTGCTATAGCCGAGCGCTACTGCGATCATATTATTCTTACCAATGAAGACCCCTACGATGAAAATCCACGCGCAATTGTCGAGCAGATGGCAAATGCTATTACCGATAAAAGTAAGCTGGAGATTATTATGGATCGCCGACTAGCCATCAAGACTGCTCTTTCCATCGCTCCTGACAATAGTTACGTTCTTATCTCTGGTAAAGGTACCGACCCGTACATCATGGGTCCGCGAGGCACTAAAACGGTATGGAGTGATGCCGCTGTCGTCCAAGAAGAACTTGCTACTCTTCAAGTCTAACCACACTCACCTGCCAACTCTCCCCGGCTACGGCGGGGGTTGGAGTGATTTTTTCTCCGGTCTTGGTATAGAGTGCTCCGCGCATCATATTGCCAGCACTAATGATAGCAGTCCGATTCCAGAGTGCTTGTATTTTGAGCATGACATCTTGTTGCTGCCACAGAATATGTGACTCATGGAACCACCCGTGAGAAATCGGATGCGCTATAAAAGGCACCTTGCGTTCTTGTAATAATTTTCTAACCGCACGTGGGTTAGCACTTTCAAAACAAAATAATATTCCTGGTACATGTGATGGTAATTCTGCTTGACTGGCTAGCGGCCCCGGATAATAGGAAAGTTTTTTTGCAAGCCCAGTAACCGTATCTCCTTGCCCTAGAAGTTGTAATATCAATGCATAGAAAGTAGGCATGTATTCACCTTGTGGTACCAAATACTGTTTATCAGTAACATATGCAGTTTTTAATACACCGTCATACACTGTGGCCCGGAGCGCACTTTTACTATCGACCGTGACTTGCCCACTATCGATCACCACACTAGACGGGTCACCTGATTGAAATCTAAAAAGACGATAGGCTCCAATAGGCGTGAGCGAAGGATTAGTTAAATGTGAATCTTCTGGCAAGATAATATATGCCGGTACTGGAGCGATAGCTAGAGCTGCTGCCACAGCCTCTTTAATTTGAGTTTGCTTGTACAACTCTCCATCGATGGTTTGATGAAGGTTCCCTGAAAAACGAGTATCGATAATTGCCACTGTTGGTCCATCATACAAAGGGGTAGTATTTTCATAATCCGGTGTTGTTATAAATAGGATACATCCGACAATAATACTTCCCCACCAAAAACGTGGCTGCGACAGTCGCTCCGACAATACCCATATTCCATAACCCAATAGCGCACCAAAAAATGAAAGGCCGTACACTCCTGCTATTCGTGCTCCCTGTATCAGTAGTTCGTGTACACCGAGTGCATAGCCAAGATAACCAAAACTAAAAAAACTGTTTACACTTGATCCTTCTCCTAGTGTCCCTAGTGAGAACCCCACCGAACCTAAAACTTCAGCCCCTACCCACAAAAGTGCAAAAAAAACCGGCAATAAAAAAGGTGGAACGT
>CAIMDH010000119.1 GCA_903839715.1 uncultured bacterium | reverse complement strand
TGGTATACATATCACTATTCTTCCAAATAGGCTCCTAAGCCTTAGCGTACGTATCACCGAGTGAGGCCATGCTGTATCGTCAGATACAGATGGTATACATATCACTATTCTTCCAAATAGGCTCCTAAGCCTTAGCGTACGTATCACCGAGTGAGGCCATGCTGTATCGTCAGATACAGATGGCTAATGTCAGAATTTCCCACGACCAGCCTTCCGCCTTAGTATACCGTTGCCTCCAATCAAAATATCCCTCTCAGCCCTTTATTTATGCCCATTTTAGGTATATACTGGCCCGTACGTTTATGAATACTCCGAAGAAAAACCATTTGTTGCCCTACGCGCAAAGAGAAGACTTTCATGTTGGTAGAGCGACAGAGCTCACTGGTCGTCGCCGGGTGTTTTATCGTCTTTTAGAAATACTGCCTGGTGCCGCTTCGTGGTCAACCTTAATTGGTGTGGTACTGCTTTCCGTGTACGCGCCTTTTGTGGCGGCGTACTTTGTAATTGCATTTGCATTATATTGGGTACTAAAGACTGCATTTTTGTCATATCACTTACGATACAACTGGAAACGCTTACGACACCACATGAGTCTTGACTGGGCAGAGATGGTTGGTCGTTTTAAATACAAACATCTGCATCATGTCGTTATCCTTCCTTTTTATAAGGAACCAGCTTCAGTGATCGAGGCTAGTCTGGAAGCGCTTTCCAGAGTCTCTTATGATGCGAAGAAAATTATTGTGGTATTAGCTGGGGAAGAACGAGCTGGTGATCATGCTAAATTAATTGGTGATCAAATGCGTGCTCGCTATGGTCAGCATTTTGGTTTCTTCTTAACACCGATACACCCCAAAGATTTGCCGGGAGAGATGGCAGGTAAGGGTTCGAATGCTGCCTATGCAGCAGAACAGGTACGAACTCAGATTCTTAATCCTCAGGGTTTGAAGTATTCCGAGGTACTAGTTTCAATTTTTGATATTGATACCGTGCTCTATCCAAACTACTTCAACTGTTTGGTGTGGCATTTTATGACTGCCGAGCATCCACTCAAGAGCTCATTTCAACCAGTTCCAATTTTCAATAATAATATTTGGGAAGCTCCGGCTATTTCTCGCGTGGTAGCTATGAGTAGTACGTTTTGGGAAATGGTGCAGCAGGAGCGTCCTGAGCGAATGGCAACCTTTTCTTCACATTCTGTATCGTTCCAGGCTTTGTATGAGGTAGGCTACTGGCAAACCAATATGGTTAGCGAAGATTCCCGTATTTTCTGGAACCTACTCATTGCTAATAATGGTAAGTACGATGTGGTACCGCTGTCATATCCAGTATCGATGGATGCCAATGCCGCACCGCATCTCTGGCAGACTATAGGTCAAATCTATAAACAGCACCGGCGTTGGACCTACGGTGTTGAAAATCTCTGCTACATTTTGTATCACTTTTCTCGCAATAAGCAGATACCTCTCAAGCAGCGGATAACGGTAGCATTGCAGCAAGCTGAAGGATATTGGTCTCTAGTGACAAATCCGATTATGCTCTTTATTCTTGGTTGGGCGCCAATCTTTCTTGGTGGGCAAGAGTTTCATGAGACAGTGTTGTCATACAACCTGCCGATTGTCGTCCGTGACTTACTTATTATGGCAATGTTTGGATTGGTAATTTCTTCAGTGATCTCACTTACTCTTATACCCCCGCGCCCATCGCACGCTAGTCGTTTCCATTACTTAGTCATGGCATTGCAGTGGATTATGGTCCCGGCGACAATGATTGTTTTTAGTGCTATTCCTGGCCTTGACGCACAGACCCGACTGATGTTCGGTAGGTATATGGGATTTTGGGTTACTCCAAAGACACGCTAATGTGATACGCTTATTTTATGAAACCACTCGTTCAACCCTTGGCCTTCTGGCAGCGAAAGTTAATCTTTATTTTATTGTTACTGGCTTTTTTACTGAGTCTTCCGGTGTTTATGTTTTATGCGACTGGCTATCGTTATGATTTCTTTTCTGACTCACCAAGTATTACCGCTACCGGTGGATTATATGTTTCAGCTGAAGCGATCGAGAGTGCTATCTATGTTGACGAAACAGAAGTTACTAATGCACGCATCTTTAGAAACGCTTCGTATATCCAAGGATTGACTCCTGGATTACATCGCGTGCACGTCCAGAGTCCGACGCGACACACTTGGGTGAAAAATCTTTCAGTCTATCCTCATATTGTCACTGAGGCTGAGGCTTTTAATTTGCCATTAGTTCCACAAGTGAGACCAATTACGGAGTATCAGACAGCGGGCGGGGAAGCGGTATTTTTTGTCGCAACTACTTCAACTCTGGTACTGCCAGGAGCTTCGAGTACAGTATCGTTTGTGCTTAGCACCTCAACCGCAACGACATCCCTTCGACTTAATCAAGAATACGCCTTAGTAAAAGATTTGTTTATAGAACAAGCATCTACCACAGCTAAAATGCAAAAAAAAGAACAATCGTTTAGTTTTGCTACCACGACTGTCGATATTGCAACTGAGGTAGCAACCACCACTGTCATACGAAATAATTTAGCTTTAGTGCAAGAAGGAGAGGAAGTGGTGGTTCATGCCCTTGGAACCGGTAGACAAATCCCGTACTATTTTTGTACCACACCGGTAGAGCTCGAAGGTGGGTTAAAATCTGAGGCTGCCGGCGAGTTGGTACCTAATGAAATTTTGTTTGAGGATACATTGATTGAGTTATCAAATAATACTAGAGAGTGTCGCACTAAAATAACTATTGATCGTAAATGGAAGAAGGTGGTTGACTTTAACTTTTTACCAAAAAACGAGAACTTAGTTCTGCTTGGGCTTGAAGACGGTGTGTATCTTGTAGAGATTGATGATCGTTCGTGGCAAAATGCACAGCTTCTGTATCCTGGTACTGCACTTCGTATGTTGGTATATAGTGGCGGAATCTTTATTAAAGACGGTACTACCTACCTTGAGGTCTATACTGATATCGAGCCTGAATAAAGTCTGTACCATACAGTCCTACCATTGAATTGCGACCAAAAGTGAATGTGCTACTATGTGCCATATGGAAACACAATCTGGACACAAGCATCCGCTTTCTCAAGTTATATCCGAAATAAATAGCATCTTTGCTGAGATCGGGTTTACCTTTGCCGAAGGTCCAGAGCGGGAGTTAATTGCCTTTAACTTTGACGCACTCAATGTACCAAAAGACCATCCTTCGCGAGATATGCAAGACACGTTTTATTTGGCAGGTAAGCCTGATCTAGTAATGCGTACTCATACCTCGCCAGTGCAAGTGCGACACATGCAATCTCATACACCACCAATCAAAATGATTTGCCCCGGAAAAGTGTTTCGAAATGAAGCTACTGATGCAACTCATGAAGCACAATTTTTCCAGATTGAAGGATTAATGATTGATACTGATGTATCACTGGGGCACATGAAAGGAGTGCTCGAATACTTTTTCTCTCGTTTTTTTGGTGGTGACGTGCAGGTGCGGTTTCGCCCTAGTTTTTTTCCATTTGTTGAGCCTGGGGTTGAAGTGGATATGATGATAGCAGCTTCACCAGATAATAAGCTTTCTGGTCGCTGGATTGAAATCATGGGAGCAGGGATGGTGCATCCAAACGTGCTGCGTGCTTCTGGTATTGATCCTGAAAAATATCAAGGTTTTGCCTTTGGTATGGGTATGGATCGCCTAGCTGTACTTAAATACGGTATTGAAGATATTCGACTAATGTATAACGGTGATCTGCGGTTTGTAAACCAGTTCTAAAGAAGTGAGCAAAAGATATATTAATAATAGATTTAAACGATTCCTATCTCTAACGGACTGAATATGAAATATTCTTACAACTGGCTGCAGTCACTTTTGGAAAAGCCGCTACCACCTGCGGCGGAGCTTGGTGATTTGATAACGTTCCATTCAGCTGAAATTGAGGAGTTGATACAAGGTGAAGCAGATACTGTGCTTGATGTTAAAGTGCTTCCTGATAAGTCAGCTTGGCTCATGTCGCACCAAGGGCTTGCTAAAGAGATAGCGGTCATTACTAAGAATACGCTTATGTCCGACCCGTTTTTAGTGCCGGTTATTTTTGATACTAGCGAGCGAATTAAAGTGTCTCTGAAGAGTACTACTTGTGATTTTTATAGTGCCGCCTTAATTACTGGTGTACAAGTTGGTCCTTCGCCGGATTGGCTTAAGGAGCGACTGGTGGCTATTGGTCAGCGTTCTATTAACAACATTGTTGATGCTACCAACTATGTCATGTTTGAGCTTGGGCAACCTCTACATGCGTTTGACGCTGATAAGCTCTCGCACGATACGGGCTATCATATTATGGTTCGTAATGCCTATGCCGAAGAGAAAATTACCACCCTTACTGGTGAAGAATATACGCTACGTGACAGTGATGCATTGATTGTGGATGAGGTATCTGATCGTCCGGTAGGTATTGCTGGTATAAAAGGTGGGGTGACAGCGGCTGTTGATACAGAGACTACAAACATAATTTTGGAGTCAGCACATTTTGATCGTTTCGCGGTCAGGAAGACGGCAAAAGCACTTAAGCTCCAAACAGACGCTTCAAAACGTTATGAAAATGGTATCTGCAAGGCAATAGCACCAATTGCACTGAAGCGGGTAATCTCACTTATTCTTGAAGTTGCTGGTGGTACAGCTGAAGCTGTCACGGCAGTAGGTGATTCGAGTGTTCTTCGTCATTCAGTATCGGTTACACTCCGTGAAGTAAACGCACTTCTTGGTGTCGCTTTGACTATGGGTGATGTTGAAGATATTCTTACTCGCTTTGCCTATGCGTACTACATTGATGGTGATAGTATCACTGTTACTCCACCGCTTGAGCGTGATGATTTATGTATCTCAGAGGATTTGGTTGAGGAGATTGGACGGATCTACGGACTGGCGCAGATTGTGTCAATCGAACCGACTGTAGGAGCGGTAACAGAAATAAACAAGCGTCATTATTACGGAGAGAAAATTCGTGAGACTCTCATGGCACTAGGGTACTCTGAGGTGTATACCAGCAGCTTTCGAAACAAGGACTTAGTTAAAATTGAGAACGCCCTAGCAACTGATAAGGGGTACTTACGTAGTTCGCTTGTAGAAAACCTGCGTGAAGCGCGTACGGCCAACCTTCCACATCGTGACTTGCTTGGTCTGAAAGCCATTAAGATTTTTGAAATTGGCACTGTGTTTAGAGTAGACAGTGAAGAGTTCCGAGTTTGTCTAGCTGCTCAGAGTGGTACTACTTACAAAGCTAAAAATGATGACGTTCTGATTGAAGAGGCACTAATTGCACTCGCAGCTACTTTAACAGTCGCGCCAACGGTGATTAGTAGAGAAGAGGGAATTGTTGAATTTTCACTTGATCAACTCCTGCCGCAGCTACCAATAGTGACGGCGTATGAACAGGTGGTTACTCAATCAAAGATTTCATATCGACCATTTTCTCTCTATCCTGCAAGTAGTCGTGATGTTGCGCTATGGGTGCCAGAAGGAGTAACTGCAGAAGCAGTGATGCAGGTACTTACTCCGGCCGCAGGCCTTGTATGTGTCAGGCTTACACACTTGGACACCTTTACTAAGGAAGGTCGAACCTCCTATGCATTTCGGTTAGTTTTTCAGTCTCCTGTAAAGACTCTAACTGATATAGAGTTACAGTCAGTAATGGATAAAGTGTATACTGCAATTTCTACAGCCGGCTTCGAATCCAGGTAAGGCCTTTACAGGGATTGTATTTTAAAGTAGCTTTGGTTGAGTAAGTGGTCCTTTTTATTCTTTACAGGAGGATATATGATTTTGTTTGTAGTAAATCTACTCTTGATTTTCTTCTACTCGATACTATGGCTAAGAGAGCTCCTTGATACGTTGTGGTCTATCCCGGCCAGCATCACTTTAGCTTCCTTGATTTATTTAGTTGAAACATATGATTCTCGCGTGATTCGAGTACTGACCGTCTTTCTGGGTGTCGCGCTTGGAGTGGGTATTAACTACTCTCTCTTAGGAGTTACGACTGTAGCGTTCTTGGTCTCAGATGCATGGCTGGATGGATGGACGACGGGGACTTTTTTGGCAGGTGTATTGTCTCTAAAGTGTCTCATTTGCGGGCAGCGAGTCGAAAGTCTCACGTTGTGGTTGGCTACAGCTTCAAATAGTATCCTATTGACTGCCTACCTAGCTTCTGTCTAAATCAATTATAGGCTTAAAAACCGTTCTTTTGGGGCGGTTTTTTACTAAGGGAGTATGAGAGGACGAACGCGCTAATTTCTGATATGATTGGCGAGTATTTAAAGAGTTTAGTAATTTCAGCATGGCAGAAAAAAAAGAGAAGAAAAGTAACTATGATGCTTCATCAATCTCGGTCCTTGAAGGACTCGAGCCGGTTCGAAAACGACCCGGAATGTATATTGGTACTACTGGTCCTGATGGTCTGCATCACTTGATTTGGGAAGTGTTCGACAACTCGCGCGATGAAGCGATGGGCGGCTTTGCTAACCGTATTGAGGTAGCACTCCTTCCGGGTGGCTACATTCGTGTCGTTGATAATGGTCGTGGTATTCCGGTTGATATGCATAAGCAGACTGGAGTGTCGGCACTTGAAACGATTCTTACAGTGCTTCATGCTGGTGGTAAATTCGGTGGTGAAGGATCTGGCTATAAGGTGTCAGGTGGTCTTCATGGTGTGGGTGTGTCTGTAATGAATGCTCTCTCGTCGCATGTTATTGCCGAAGTACATCGTGACGGGGGGTATCATATGCAAGAGTACGTCATTGGTGTACCGAAGTATAAGGTTAAGAAGATAGGTTCTTCAAAAATGAAGGGAACTATTATTACCTTCCAGGCCGACGCTACTATTTTCCCTGAGACTGACTACGATTTCAAAAAGATTGTAAATCACCTCCGTCAGCAGGCCTACCTCGTTAAGGCGATGCAACTCACTGTTATCGATGCGCGACTAGCAATGGGTGAAGCGGCAGCACTACATGCTTCAACAGATAAAGGTGTCCAAAAGTTTCTCGACACCCTCAAGGGTAAGCAGTATCTTTCAGATGAGCATGTCGAGGTTCCACATCAGCACTTCTACTTTGAAGGGGGACTGCGTTCACTAGTTGCCTTCAATAATCAGTACCAAAAACCCGTACATAAGAATATTTTTTATGTCGAGAAGAATGAGCCTGATGGGGCAGTAATGTCTGTGGAGGTTGCGGTTCAGTATGTCGATGATATCTCGGCACGTATTTCAGCCTTTGCTAATAATATCTACAACCCAGAACATGGTACTCATATTACTGGATTCAAAACAGCGCTCACTCGTACCCTTAACAACTACGCACGTAAAAATAATTTTTTCTCGGTTAAAGATAAGGATACTGGATTTACAGGGGATGATGTACTAGAAGGTATTACTGCGGTAGTGTCGGTAAAGATGCCGGAGATTCAGTTTGAGGGCCAGACGAAGGCCAAGCTCGGGTCAGTCGAAGCGCGCGGTGCGGTAGAGTCAGTCTTCGGAGAAGCTTTCTCAGCGTATCTTGAAGAAAATCCTGATGATGCTAAAGCGATTATCAATAAAGTGGTGATTGCGGTAAAAGCTCGTAAAGCTGCTAAAGCTGCAAAAGACAGTGTGCTTCGTAAGGGTGCGCTTGAAGGAATGTCACTACCAGGTAAACTCGCTGACTGTCAAAGTAAACGCGCTGAAGATTCAGAGTTGTTTATTGTAGAGGGAGACTCAGCGGGAGGGTCGGCTAAGATGGGACGTGACCGCAAGACGCAGGCAATTTTGGCACTGCGAGGCAAAATTCTCAATGTGGAACGAGCTCGTATTGATAAAATGCTTGCTTCAGAACAGATTAAGAATGTGGTAATTGCGATGGGGACGGCGATTGGTGATGTGTTTGATATCACAAAGCTCCGTTACCATAAGATTATTATTGCAACTGACGCGGACGTCGACGGGGCACACATTAGGACGCTTCTTCTAACACTCTTTTATCGCTACTTTAAACCGCTAATTGAAGGTGGTTTTATCTACATTGCATTACCTCCGCTCTATAAAATTCAAAAGGGGAAAGAGATACAGTATGCTTTTGATGATAACGAAAAGCTTTCAATCTTGAAGAGTATGGGTATTGATCCTTCTGAAAATGAAGATGTTATAGAAGAAGAAGGAGGAGAAGAGACAGAAGTCACGGAAGCAGCTGTGACTAAGAAGAATAGTCGTGTGCGAATCCAACGCTACAAAGGTCTCGGAGAAATGAATGCTGAAGAGCTTTGGGAGACAACTATGAATCCTGAAAACCGAATCTTGAAGCAAGTAGCAATCGACGATGCGATTTTGGCAGATAAAGTATTTGATGTTTTGATGGGTACAGATGTACCAAGTCGAAAGTCATTTATCCAATCAAATGCCAAGATGGCAAGACTAGATATTTAGCGTATGGGCATATAAAAAGCCGAGGAGTCTTTGGCTCCTTGGCTTTTTATGTACGAGTACTTATTTTAGAACTGCAGTTGTCCAGGTAATTGTATCGTTGCTATGTTTAACGTCATTAGGCACTGTTACAGTGATTGAAAAACTTTGCAAGTGAGTACCAGAAACGACAGGGAAGGCAATGATCATTTTTGCTCGCTCATTTGGCTTAAGAGGAGATTGGGTGGGTGAGGTGTATGAAATGTCACCAGGAAGCTTTGTGGTAAAAGCCCAGTCTTTTGAAGTTTTTGTACCGATGTTTTGTACCGAGAATTGGATAGCACCAGTAGCATTTTGCCGCAAAAAACCATTATTTATGAATTGTCCAGCAGTATTCTTTTCGCCAATACCAAGATACGTAACCACTAAGTCAGTGAATCCTTTTGGATCGGAGGTGGGAATGTATAAAACGTTGTCGGATTGGTCTGTTACTTTAGGGCGGACAGGAGGTTTGGTCGGGACAATGACTGAAATTGGCTTGGTAACATTCGGGGTGGTAGGGGTAATCGCTTCGTCGTTTACTGTTACTTTAGGGACTGTTGGTGTTGTGGTGGCGAAACGAGTGTTGATTACAGTAAGGGAGTCGTCAGTTGAGATACTTTCTTTGGTAGCGTTAGTTTTGAAATATGACAACGTGTAATCAAAATCAACTTCAGCTTGTTTTTCTGAGTTAATGACGATATCAGCATTATTGACAGTGCCAAGGTTATATTTTTTTTCACACTCAGCTTCTGTGAAGTTGCTTTCGCTGGTCGCAATTTCTACGGAAATACCATCACGGCATTTATAGGTAAAGCTATACATACCATTTTTGTACGGCTGTTCCCAACGCAAAGTGTGCTTAGTGCCAGAAATGATTGGTTCAGTAGTGGGAGTAATAGTTATATCTTTTAGTGTGTTTGGATTGTATGTATATACAGTTTCAGCTATAGAAGCTAACGATTGCAGAGCGGTAGGGAAGATAGAGACTATCTGTACAGATACCCAGGCAATAAAAATGACAATACCAAATAGACCAATTAGAGCTAAAGACTTCAAGACGCTCTCTTTGCGTTCGGGTGTAACGTTATTCATTAAAAAACCCTACCACACTGAGTAAAGATGTCAATGAAATACAGCCTTATATTGACTTTTTTATAAAATGTGCTATCATATAAGCATATGGAAGTTCACTCATGGTCACAATTCGTGGACGCACTCTTGGTGCGAAAGGTAGCATTTTTGACAGCATTTTTTGCGGTGTTTTTAAGTTCTTATGCAATTTTGTCTTGGTTGGATTTTTTACCAGAACTAATACTGCCAGCAGAAGCGCCTGTGACTGAAACTCGTGTTTCTGAGTCTCAAGTAAATGAGGTTATCTCAGAAGTTGAATCTTCAGAGGCTCAGCCACTACCTGAAGTCCTTCCGGTATCACCAGTTTACCCACTGACATTAAGGATTCCGGTACTTAATACAGTTATTTCGGTCTTAAACCCAACGTCACGAAACGTGTCGGATTTAGATGCAGCTCTACGTGAAGGAGTTGTACGTCATCCTGATTCTGCAACATTGGAACAATTGGGGACGGTCTTTATTCTCGGTCATTCCAGTTACTTGCCAGTAGTTCGTAACAAAAATTTCCAAGCGTTAAATGGTATTCAAAATCTCAAATGGGGTGACGAGATTGTTATTGATTCACCTGAAGGAAAGTATGTATACCGAGTAGAGAAGGTTTATCGAGCACGTGCACAAGATGTCACTGTGCCGATTGCTGGTTCCGTAAAGAAGCTTTTCTTGGCTACATGTAATAGTTTTGGGTCAGTTGATGATCGTTATATTGTGGAAGCAGACTTCTTGGAGATACGCCCCTATTAGAAAAAAGGAAGGTCACGCTTAGACTTGACAAAAGTCAATATATACTATATTGTTTTTTCAACTCTTGTTCTAATACTAATTATTTTGGATCTCTTGCAACTCAAGCAGCTCTAACTTAAATGTTCTTTTCTGCGTAACATATCAATGGTCGTGATTTTATTTACTCTTGCGTACATGGGTGTAGGTGGGAGTATAAAAATTATGAATTTTAAATTGTTTAGTATGAATTTTACGTATATAAAGAAAATGACACAAGTGATTGTGATTTTTGTTATAGCACTTACCGCGTTAAATTTTGGAAATTATAACCCGTATCAAGAGTTAAAAACTTTTGTTCCAAATACAGCAGAAGCCAGTTCGTGTACTGTGAGCGCAAATTTGTTGACTGTTACGGCCGGTTCAAGTGTAACTATTACATGGGTTACTGAAGGTTATGCCTCTGTTACAATTAACGGTGTTTCTGAAAGCCAGTTATCTGGTTCAAAGGTATTTAATAATGTCCAGTCCGATACCACCTACACCTTAGTTGCTTTATCAGCAGATGGTAGATCTAATTGTACAACTAGTGTTACAGTGCTTTGTTTACCACCTGTGGTAATTACCTGTGCCAATAACGTAACCTTTACCGCTAGTCCAGCAACTGTCTCAACTGGTGGTTCAAGTACACTTACATGGTCTACTAACGGTATCACTAGTTTGAGTATCAATAATGGTGTTACCTCAACTAGCCTTAGTGG
>CAIMDH010000118.1 GCA_903839715.1 uncultured bacterium | reverse complement strand
GCTTCAGCAACCAAAACCACTGTTTGACCAGAACTCTCCAAGCGTGCAATTTCAGCTAGGAACGGCTGATCATCAATTGCGTTGTCGCGCATCAACTTACTATTTCCAATGTAGCTACGGGCATCACAGACGGTACAGTTAGCAACGCCACCTTTACCAGCCACGTTCTCAAATGAATGCATGGTGTGTCCAGTAATATTGTTTGCTTTGGCGTATTCGAGAATAGCAGCAGCGAGTGGATGAGAAGAAAATTGTTCCAAACCAGCCGCATCGGCAATGACTTCGTCTTTACTGTGGCTACCGAATGTCAAAACTCCGGTTACTTGATGGCGGCCTTCGGTCAATGTACGAGTTTTATCAAACGCCACAGCTTTCACTTTGGCTAATTTTTCTAAATACGCACCGCCTTTAATCAGGATACCGTGTCGTGAGGCTCCGCCAATCGCTGACGCAATTGCTACTGGAGTTGAGATAACGAGCGCACATGGGCAGGCAATCACGAGTAATGTGAGCGCACGATACAACCATTCATCAAACGGTTGATTGAAAAACAAGACAGGAACAACTGCGACTAAAAATGCTACAACCACAACAAGGGGTGTGTAGTATTTCGCAAAGGAATCAATAAACGCTTGCGTTGGAGCACGAGAAGCTTGGGCTTTTTCAATGAGTGCAATAATTCGTGAGAACGTGGAATCACTACTAGCTTTTTCAACTTGTATTTCAAGGTATCCTTGAATGTTCAGAGTCCCAGCAAACACCTTACTGTCTACCACCTTATCTACTGGAACTGACTCCCCAGTAATTGGCGCTTCGTCTACAGCAGATTGTCCTACAGTTACCACTCCATCAAGGGGAATTTGTTCACCCGGCCGCACAACTACAATCGCTCCAACGGAAACCTCGTCGACTGGTACCGTCTCACCATTTTGCAGTCTCGCCACCTTGGGTGCTTTGCGTAGTAACGCCTCAACTGCCTTACGTGAACGCTCGATACCAAATGTCTCAAAAAATTCACCGAGTGAAAACAGGAAGACTACCGCAGCAGCTTCTCCGAGTTCTCCGATATAGAGTGCGCCTAAAGCCGCAATCACAACGAGAAAACTGATGTTGAGGAATCGCTGTTTGATCAAACCACGCACTGCACTGCGCACGACAAACACACTTCCTGCAATGAGGGAAATACCGTAGAAGAGAGATACAAACTCTGGCTGGAGCGAAAAGGATGAGGCGAACCCCAGAAATAGGAACATTCCTGAAATTGGCGTTAATGTCCGCAGAGCGACAGCGGGGTTAAAGATTTTTGTCAGATTATTGGACTCCGTTGCGTCATCGTCGCAATGGTCGCAGGTGTTCTTATGTTCGTCGTGATTATCACTCATAAAATTATAATTAATTACTGCTACTTAACTTTGCTTGTAATGTTTCTCGGGTTTTGATGAAATCATCAAGTTTTTCTCCTTCTAGTGTTGTTCCTATTGGAAGGTCGTCACTAAGTGGATTTACGGGGGTACCATCTTTAAATAAAGCGTACTGTAAATGGGGTCCAGTAGAAATGCCAGAAGATCCTACGTATCCAATGGTTTCACCTTGAATCACTTCACTATTTCTTTTGATACCCTTTGCCACTTCTGACATATGAGCATACTGAGTCTTATAGCCATTAGTATGTTTTATTTCAACAGTATACCCGTATGCGTTATCTTTCCACCCCGCCAAAGACACTACACCATCAGCAGTAGCATAAATGGCAGTACCAGCGGGAGCAGCATAATCAATCGCTCGATGTGGTTGCACGACACGAGTAACTGGGTTGACTCGACTCTGCGTATAGCCAGAACTAACCGATCCAAACGCAAGTGGGGTACGGAGAAAAGATTTAGCTAACTCCGTCCCGTCATAGTCATAGAACGAGATTCCGTCTCCTTCGCCGTAACGAAAGGCATAGAAATCTTTACCATTAATACGTGCCTGAGCAGCAATAATTTTTGTATCAACAATTTCAGATGATTCTTGATTTCGTCGCTCTTCATACACCACAGTAACGGAGTCACCTAGACTCACATCGGCGGTAAAATCAATATCCCAGCTATACAGACCAACTAAATTCATGATGGTTTGGTCATCAAGACCTTTTTCTAGTGCGTCTATATAGAAAACTGATGTGATAGGTATAGTAACAGTTCGCTCAAGGGCATCATAGGGAATCTCTTCTGTACGAGCGATGAACGTATCGTCTTGTCGCTCAACAACTATCATTTGCTCATCACTAAGCGGATATTCGACTGAAGCTAGTACTTCTTGGGCAAAAACAAGACGTAGTATTCTGCCTGCATGTAGTCGATTGAAGTCATAGATATTTTCAGCCACAGCCAAAATTGAATTGGCTTCTTCACTTGATACATTGTTTTCTGTAAGCACCGTATAAAATGTATCCTCTGGAGAAATCGGTCGATCAATGACTTTTGTTGTGTTGACTGGATCTACGGCAATTTGAGTT
>CAIMDH010000117.1 GCA_903839715.1 uncultured bacterium | reverse complement strand
TTCATACCTGAAGTACTAGAACACCCACTTTCACGCAAGTGCATTACACCGCACCGATACTTAGAACATGCGAAGAAACCCTAGATGGCCTGCTAAGACTAGCTGAACACCATAAGCTCCATCCAACCAACATACTATTCCAATTATGATAAAGCTCTCCGATTACGTAGCTCAGCACTTAAGCCACATGGGAATAAAACATGTATTTATGGTCACAGGTGGTGGCGCAATGCACTTAAATCACTCACTTGGTACCCACCCTAAACTTGACTGCTTGTTTAATCATCACGAACAGGCTTCCGCCATGGCTGCAGAGGCCTACTACAGATGCACTAACAATCTAGCGCTCGTCAATGTAACTACTGGTCCCGGTGGTACAAACGCTATCACTGGCGTATTAGGTGCTTGGACAGATTCGATCGGTATGCTGGTAATTTCCGGCCAAGTTAAGTACGAAACCACAATCCACAGTACAGGCCTAGCACTCCGTCAATACGGAGATCAAGAAGTAGACATCATTGCTCTTATTAGCCCTATTACCAAATACAGCGTAATGGTCACTGATCCTGACACAATCCGCTATCACCTAGAAAAAGCATTTTTCCTAGCTCAACATGGGAGACCTGGTCCTGTTTGGTTAGACATACCAATAGACATTCAGAGCAAGCAAATCGACGAATATCAGTTAATTGGTTTTAACCCAACCGAAGAGTTCTCTCTGGGACAAAACATAAGCAGTTCACAACAACTCCAAACAATCACAACGCTTCTGCAAAGTGCAAAAAGACCAGTCTTATTTGCCGGTGCCGGGGTTCGCCTTAGTGGGCAACAGGCAAATTTTGTCGAACTTGCCAACCGCTTAGGGATACCAGTTGTGACAGGCTGGAACGCTCATGATGCGATTACAAATGATCACCCACTCTATATTGGAAGGCCAGGTACAGTTGGTGACAGAGCCGGCAATTTTGCCGTTCAAAACGCAGATCTTTTATTGATTTTGGGTAGCCGCCTCAATATCCGTCAAGTTAGTTATAACTGGACATCGTTCGCTCGGGACGCATACAAAATATGGGTTGACGTGGACGAGCTTGAATTACAAAAACCATCAGTAAAAGCTGACTTACCGATTGTCGCCGATCTAAATACTTTCATTCCCGACCTACTTGCACACCCTTACCCTGGCCCAACTATCGAACACAGTGATTGGTGTGAATGGAATAGGCAAAGGAAAATTAAATACCCTGTCGTCCTTCACGAGTACTACGACACCCCTAAGATCAATCCATATTGTTTTATGGAGAAGCTATTCCAGCGACTTCCGGAAAAGCAAATCACGGTAACTGCCAATGGCTCAGCCTGTGTCACTAGTTTTCAAGCAGCCATTTTAAAAAGAGATCAGCGCTTGTGGACCAACTCGGGTTGCGCGTCAATGGGCTATGAACTCCCTGCTGCGATTGGTGCTTGCCTAGCTTCCGGAGGAGCAAACATAGTTTGCTTAGCAGGTGACGGCAGCATCATGATGAACCTTCAAGAACTACAAACAATTGTTTCATATCGATTGCCAATTAAAATTTTTCTGCTAAATAACTCAGGTTACGTTTCAATTTTTCAGACACAAAGGAATTTTTTTAACGGAGTAGAAGTAGGAGCAGGTCCGCAATCAGGAGTTACTTTCCCTAAGTTTGAAAAAATATCGGGCGCATTCGGAATACCCTATGTTTTATGTAAATCTCACGATGAGATGAAGGTTTGCATTGAAGAAACCCTAAACACACATGGCCCTGCTTTTTGTGAGCTTCTGATAGACGAGTCTGTGGCCTTTTCCCCAAAGTTATCCTCTAAGCAACTAGAAGATGGAAAAATAATTTCACCTCCGCTTGAAGACCTTTCTCCCTTTTTATCAAAAGAAGAGCTCGCCGAGAATATGATTCCAAGCAAACGACTCACTAACCCATCGCCTTAAAATACATGACTAGCATGAACCACTCCCAAACCCCGCACATACTCCTTACTGGTGGAACCGGTTTCTTTGGGAAAGCCCTGTTGCGCCACTGGATTAGCCAATCAGAACAAGAAATCGATGTTCCTCAAATTACGATCATCTCACGTACCCCAGAAAAATTCTCCAAAGAGCACCCAAGCTTGGCGATACAGCCTTGGTTAAAATTACTCCGTGGAGATATTTGCGAGGCAGATAGCCTTCCAGGAAATCTCAACATTAGCCAAGTAATCCACGCTGCTGCAGACTCGACAACAGGGCCCCTACTTACTTTGCAACAGAGATTTGATCAAGTTATAACTGGAACCCGCAACGTCTTAGATCTCGCAGTACGCTGCGGCGCAGAACGTTTCCTTCTAACCAGTTCAGGCGGGGTTTATGGTGCACAACTAGCAACCAATGATCGGACTCCT
>CAIMDH010000116.1 GCA_903839715.1 uncultured bacterium | reverse complement strand
TTTTTTAATACTTGCAGCCATCCGTCAGCTCGGCTACACTACGCAGGTAATTAAAATATGTAATATATGGTAAAAGTTTTTGGACACCTATCACCAGACACCGACGCAACCTGCTCAGCAATCATATGGGCATGGTACTTAAACGAGCATACTGCTCACGAAGCACAGCCATTTGTTCTTGGTGAACTTAATAGTGAAACTAGCTTTGTACTAAGCCGTTTTGGCTTTACTACACCTGAGCTACTACCCGAACTATCCCCCGGAGATGAAATTGTTATTGTAGATACCAACAACCCTCAAGAATTACCTGCAAACGTAAACGAAGCAACACTGATTCAGCTAATTGATCACCACAAACTTGTTGGTGGCCTAACTACTGAATTACCAACCGACATCACTATTCGACCACTTGCCTGTACCGCCACCATTCAGTACGATCTAATGCAAAATGCCGCCATTACTATCCCAGCTAACATTGCAGGATTAATGCTCTCAGCCATTCTTTCTGATACTTTAGCATTCCGTTCTCCAACAACTACTCCTCATGATAAAGACGTAGCAGATAAATTAGCGACCATTATTGGAATTGATCATCTAGCTTATGCTGATGAAATGTTTGCTGCCAAGTCAGACATATCAAGCTTTACCGATAGTGGACTAATCAAGCTTGATAGCAAAAAATACGCTGTTGGCAACAAAAACTTCCGCGTATCAGTACTCGAAACCACTACTCCTGCAACCGTATTAGCCAGACAAGCCGGCATCGTCGAAGCAATTCAAAACTGTGTAACCGAGGAAGGTGATATTGATGACGTACTATTCTTTATCATTGATATCTTAAAAGAAGAAGCGACCGTTCTTACCTACAGCGACCTCACCAAGCAAGTAATTGCTTCATCTTTTAATGTATCCGTTACTGAAAACACTGAAGTTTTACCAGGAATAGTCTCCCGCAAGAAGCAAATTTTGCCGGCACTTAAATTATAAGCACCATCATCTTCCATAACCCCCACTTACTGAACTAAGTAATGGGGGTTATACTATATATACTAGAAGTATGTTACGTATAAAAAATATTTAAGTACCCATGAACACAAAAACAACACTGTCTCTTTCTCACATAATACCCATTAGTCTTTTCTTACTGACTTTTTTCATTTTCGTGAGTGCAGACGCACAAGAACCAGCAACTACAACCACTGAAGCCCGCCCAGAAAGTGTCGGCACACGTACAGAAAGCCCTGAAACAATCCTTACCCAAGAACAGGCTAGTACTTCTGCGAGTATGCCTAAACAGCAAACCATCCGCTCTGAACGCCAAGCCGCCTTACAGGAAATTCGACAAAAACGTGTTTTCAACCTTTCAGCCAATATCAGTAATCGTATGGAGGCGGCTATTACTCGTCTCTATGATATCGTAGCGCGCTTTGAGCAACGTATTGCAAAACTTAAAGTCACCGGTGTAGATACCGCTGCCACTGAAACAAAAATCCGCGAAGCAAGCCGGGCCCTAGCGGAGGCGCGTACTACCCTGCATAATATCGACACCCTTGTTTACGACGCCACCACCTCGACTGAACCCCAGAACAACTGGGTAGGTGTACGTACCACCTACCAAGAAGCTGGTCAATATATTCGTACTAGTCACCAAGCACTACGTGAGGCTATTGCTCTGCTTAAAATTGCCACCTCCAATACTAACCTTACGCGCAGCGCCGCGGTGATAGGTGCTACCAGTACTGCCAGCACTACCGAATAAGTATTACTACTCTCAAATTAATATCATATGGACAATACACCACAATTTGAAGGAGAAAAAATGAAAATACCAGTATCTGTTAAAATAAATAGTACAGGCAGAGCTGAGTCAGAGACTAAGGGCGCATTTATATTTATATTGATTGCAGCCCTGACAATGATCCTGATTGGTCTTTTTTACTGGTATCTAACAGCGTCAAAAATAGCGACTCCCACCGAAACACCAACTCGTCCAACAGCAGAAATGAATAAAGAACCCGAGACCACTACCGCCACGGCCCAAGTAGAAAGTTTTAGCGCACTAAGTACCTCCGACGAAATCACCGCCCTAGAAGCAGACCTAGAAAGTACAGACTTGAGTAATCTTGATACAGAAATTGGTCAAATTGACGCAGAACTCCAGGCTGCAGTAGCTCAATAATCTATTTAGAATACAAAAAGATAAAGGCCTGAAACGCTACGCGTTTCAGGCCTTTAGACTATAATTCCCCAGTACCAAAACCACAATGATTAAGGAACGGCACAAGACACCGATTAGCTGTTCCAAATTGTTTACAGACAAACTCTAATGATAAATCATTTTGTTTGATAGCAAGAGTAAACATCATTGCTTCTTCAAGTAATTCTGGAAAACCAGAAAAACTAAAGATATATCGATTGCCGCGCACTGCACCACCCCAATGACCCCACTTTTCAGTCCGCACTGGGTAGTGCATGCGCCTTTCGTCATTCACACGTACTTCTGCCTCAGGGTCTCGACTTTCAAAACTGGTCCCATGACCATCATGAGAGGCTAAGCGCCAGGCTTTTTCTCGTGCCAATGCTTCATACTCCCAAGCTTTTACTTTACTCACCTGCCCAACCTTGGCGCAGAGTACAAATTCTGCTCGCTTCCAATTCAAGACAGAGAGATATCCACCTCGCTTATTTTGATTATCACGAACCTTTAAGAAGTAGTGTGCTTGAACCACTAGTTCTTCAGCTGCCTGAAGAATTTTTGAACTATTTGCCACGGAAACCTCCTTCAAAGAACTAGTAACCCAACCACCCTTAGTTAGGTGCAGAAATGCACTATACAAGCAAGTCTACTTAGTTGCAATTCTCCCATATATAAGTACACTAGCGCGTACTATGTCACATTCACATCATCATCACGATATTGATTTTAAAAAGGCTTTTACCGTCACGGTAGAGCCTCAGTCTCAAGTAAAGATTGCCGGAGAAATACCTTATGAAGAGCTTCTCCACGAGCGTTCTGCCGCCATCAAAGCGATGGGTAAAAATGTTGAGTTAGACGGCTTCCGCAAAGGACACGTTCCAGAAGCAGTACTCGTAAAACACATTGGTGAAATGGCAATTTTAGCTGAGATGGCTGAACGTGCAATTGCACACATGTACCCACACATTTTGGAAGCTCATGCAATTGAGGCTATCGGGTACCCAAAACTTGAGATTACAAAAATCGCTGCCAATAATCCCCTTGGTTTCACTGCTACTGTAGCTGTTTTACCAACTATTGTATTACCAGACTACAAAGCGATTGCAGGCAAAGTAAATGCCACTAAACCAACCCTAGAAGTAACCGACTCCGAAGTCGAAGAAAAAGTAGCTGATATCCTTCGCCAAAAAGCAGCATACGAACGACTCCAAAAGAAAGCGACTAACCCAGTAGAAGTAACTGAGGAAACAAAGACCGAAGCCCCCGAAGAAGCAAAGCTTGAAATTCCAGAACTGACTGATGACGTTGCAAAGTCCCTAGGACAGCCGGGACAATTTGAAAGTGTTGGGCAGTTCAAAACTATGCTCCGTGAGCATCTTGAAATAGAAAAGAAGCGTGACGTTGTCTCCAACCACCGCGCCAATATCACTGACGCTATTATCGAAGCTAGTACAATCGAGCTACCACAAATCCTTATTGATTCTGAACTGCACCAAATGTTTGCTCAGATGGAAGAAGATCTTGGTCGCTCAAAACTAAAGCTTGAAGACTATTTGAGTCACATCAAGAAAACAAAAGATGACCTTAAAAACGAATGGGCTCCAAGTGCTGAGAAGCGAGCAAAACTCCAACTTATCCTCAATGAGATCGCCAAGAAAGAAACCATAAAGGCTGATGAAAAAGCCACAGCAGACCAGGTAGCTGAGTTACTCAGTATGTACAAAGACGCCGACGAGATGCGTGTACGCACCTACGTCTCCTCCGTGTTGCAAAATGAAGCAGTAATGAAAATGCTTGAGGAAGTGAAGTAAGAACATCCACACTTCACTATTTATTAAAATAATAAGGGCCGTGATTGAGTTAACTCAATCACGGCCCTTTGTTTTTGTCTGAAGAATTCAACCTTCAGAATTTCGACAGACGGTCCACGACCGCTGCAGCATTGGGACCACCCTTCCGAGCAAGATGTTCAGAACCAGCCTTGCACGCCATCCGCGCCAGATCTGCACCAAGGCGATTAATCCTTTCCTTTTCATCAGGAGGAAGATTTACGTACTCTTCTTCCACCTTTTTGAAGGATCCACGCACCTTTTGTGCTGATTGCCGAACTTTTTCCCACGAAGCGTCATTGCGAGCCTTTCTCTCAGACTCACTCAGGTCGGGTGAGATTTTTTTGAGTACCTTGCTAGCAGTGCTCAGAAACGCAAACATGCAAGAAAATATTGCACTTAGCACACTAATGAGGACTCCCATCACACCAGCCTCCATATGACTCAAGCCAATGAGTTCCAACAGTGGTGCAACGATAGCTAATCCCGCAGCAGGGCTCAAAATCAAAAACGAAAGAGCACAAATTAAGAGCATGATACGCCCTCCTTTCTGTTTAAATAATAGCACATTATATAGCTATTGTCAACAACAGCCACTTCTGCTATGATTGTTCCATTATGTATATGTCAGATAAAAAATCCGAATCCGTCAGCAACTATTTAGTGCCGATGGTAATTGAAAAGACCCTTGGTGGTGAGCGTGCGTTTGATATCTTTTCCCGACTATTGAAAGAGCGTATCATCTTCATCACCGGCGGAATCGAGGATCATATGGCCAACCTTATTGTGGCTCAACTCCTCTTCCTTGAAGCAGAAGATTCCAAGAAAGACATCTTTATTTACGTTAATTCCCCAGGAGGTAGCGTCACAGCCGGTATGGCGATCATCGACACCATGCACCACATCAAGCCAGACGTTGCTACTGTCTGTGTTGGTATTGCCGCATCCATGGGGTCACTTATCTTGTCACAGGGTGCAAAAGGTAAGCGTTCTATCCTTCCTAATGCCGAAGTAATGATTCACCAACCGCTTGGTGGCGCCTATGGACAAGCGACCGATATCGATATCACCGCCAAACACATCCTTAAAACTCGCGACAAACTCAACCGTCTGCTCGCCAAAGCCTCAGGACAAAAACTCAGCAAAATTGAACAAGACGTGGAACGTGACTTCTTTATGGATGCTGAAGAGGCCCTCGCCTACGGCCTAGTCGACAAAATCTACAAATAACCAACCGTTGTAAAACGAAACAAAACACCCCATTCTGGGGTGTTTTGTTTTACCAGTTCGTCTAGAAAGCCACGTCCGCTGAAGGCGTGGCTGGATAGACAAATATCTAGTACGGCGGAGCCGTTTCCTTAGCTAGCAAAAACTTCTATACAGAAGCTGTCTACTTATTGGCTCTTTTGTTCGTTACCTCACAAAAGCCCTCAATAAGTCTTGCGACAGTCCCCCAGACTGTCTCACCCTGATTTCGCCTACAAACAAGCAATAAAGCCCTATTCAGGTAAACTTGGAGGCGGATGCTTTTACAACCTGCTATACTTTTGGTATGGTACGCCACAGATACAGTCACGGAACGACCATTTAATTATTTGTTTTATTGAAGAATTATGCCACCAACATTTGCACTTGCCTTGGCAATGCTGTTGCTTGGCGCAGCTGCTGGATACTATTTCCGCTATCTACACGCCCTCTCTAAAAAACGCTCTCTAGAACTCGATATCAAAGAACGAGAGGTTGAAGCAGAAAAGAAAGCGATTGAGATACTTGAAAAAGCCGAAGCAAAGGCTGCCGCCATCCTAAACGAATCCAAGCAGGAACGAAAAGAGCAGGAAAATAAGCTTTCGCAAAAGGAAGCACATCTACTCAAACGAGAAGAGCTAATCGACAGTCGCCAAATTGACCTCGATTCACAAAAAGAACTCATACAAAACAAGATTGACCAAATCAAAGCCATCAAAGTTCAGCTGGATGAACGCGCCCTTGAAATCAACAAAAAAATTGAGGAAGTCGCAGGCCTCACAGTCGAACAAGCTTACGAACGTCTTGTGACAAAAGTGGAGATTGAACACGAAGATGATTTGCGTGCCCGTATTCAAAAGCTTGACCGCCAAAGCAGTGATGTGTATGAAGCAAAGGCTCAAAACATTCTTTTGGCTGCCATCCATCGTGTTGGTAACAATATCCCTTCGAACGTCATGACTGCTCATGTGGAGATTCCTAGTGACGATCTTAAAGGAAAGGTGATAGGTAAGGAAGGTCGTAATGTACGCGCCTTTGAGCGTGCCACAGGAGTAGATGTACTGATTGATGAAACTCCTGGGTACATTGTCCTTTCTTCCTTCGATCCAATCCGTCGCGAAATAGCCCGTGTTGCACTCGAAGCACTACTCAAAGATGGTCGCATCCAACCAGCCAAGATTGAAGAGGCTGTCGATCTAGCCCGCAAAGAAGTTGCTACTATCGTACGTAAGATGGGAGAAAAAGCTACGTATGAAGCTGGTGTCCCCAATCTCCATCCTGATCTTGTCAGTATTATTGGTCGACTCCACTTCCGTACCAGCTATGGTCAAAATGTGCTTTGGCACTCGGTTGAAATGGCGCATATGGCTGCAATTATCGCTGAAGAGGTCGGAGCAGACGTAGCGATTGCACGTGCTGGTGCCCTTCTTCACGACATCGGAAAGACCGTTAGTCACGAAGTAGCTGGTACACATGTGGAAATCGGTATTCGTATCCTGCAAAAATACGGTGTCGATGAACGGGTAATTCTTGCTATGCGCGCTCACCATGAAGAGTATCCATACGAAACACCCGAATCAATTATTGTCCAAGTCGCTGATGCTATTTCAGGTAGTCGTCCCGGTGCCCGTCGTGATTCTATTGAGAATTATATCAAGCGTCTCACCGACCTTGAAGCCATCGCTACAACCCTCAAAGGTGTCGATAAAGCCTTTGCTATAGCCGCCGGACGCGAAGTACGGGTACTCGTAAATCCTGAATCACTCAATGATTTAGAGATCCATACACTAGCTCGAACTATCGCTACCACCATTGAATCTAAACTCAGATACCCAGGCGAAATCAAGGTTCACGTCATCCGTGAGACCCGCGTTGTTAGCTACGCACGATAAAAATAATGGCAGACCTATGGTCTGCCATTATTTTTAATCACCATCCCAAAAAACATTACACAACAAGAATTATAATTCACAAGACGTGGCATCGTATCCAGCTTGATATATAATGTTCGTAAGCCATTTTAAACGGCATCGTGCATGAGTAATTCACTCACCACATTTTAATCACTCTTAGACTATAAGTTTCTAATCCTATGAACAAAGCAGATATCATCAGTAAGGTGCATGAGGTACTAGGTTCAACTAAGGCCGATGCAGAGCGAGCAGTGGATACAGTTTTCGGAAGTATCGAAGAAGCAATGAAGGACGGTACCGCTGTATCAGTTGCTGGTTTCGGAATCTTCGAAGCTAAGATGCGAGCAAAGCGTGAGGCCCGTAACCCACGTACCGGAGAAACAGTTACTGTTCCTGCCATGCGTGTACCAAAGTTCCGCGCTGCCAAGGCACTCAAGGACGCCGTAAAATAAATCTCTATTAAAACCACCGGCCCAAATTTGGGTCGGTGGTTTTTTAGTACGTAATTATAGGTTGTGCTGGATTATACTCACCACTACCAATTGATGAAATTTCTTATTTATTCACATCAGAGAAGTACATCGATACGATTTTAGTTGGAAAAAATTTTAAGAAAACCCTTTTTCGATCGAGAACAAAAAGTTCCAAACCGAATAAGGTGCAGATGCTTTCCATCTAAGGAAACATCTGCAAAATTTTTGTAATTTACAACGCCACACCGATATAAATTACTTGGAAGAACAGAAATTGTGTGGATTTTGTGCAAGAGCTAGCTCAGGCAACGTGCTAGAAGGATCGGGCGGAACGCCTCCCACTTCTCAGGAGAGAGATGGAGCAAGAACGGTGTATTCGAGATCACACCATGTTCTGGACCACGCGCCCAGTCGGCAGGCACAAGCTTGGCTAGGTCAAGACCTATCTGCTCGCCTTGCTTAGTGCGAGCCAGGCTGACTTGCGCACCGAACCCACCTGGCTTTCCTGCAATCGGACCCGTCGAGATCTTGCGAACCGAAACAGTGACATCACGGTCTAGCTCAGCCGCCAAAGTAGGTGGATCAAACGGACCTGCGGTCGAAGCGTCCACAAAGCGTACAGACGGAGCAATGAGCTTCGCCGTGGCCGCAAGAGCTTTCGCACTCGTAACCTTCCCTTCGTATTCCACCGCAAGCTTGTCGAGCATGTTGACACCAGATTGTTCGCCCACGATTGCCGACGCAAACGCGCCAACAACGTCGACAAACACTGTGTCCCGGTTCGGTGCACCAAACGAAGGGATTGCTCCCCACGCCCGGACAAAGGCGAAGCCAAGGGAGGAAAGAGCTTCCTTCGTCTTGCTAGCGCCCGGACCGTCCAATACCGCGGCGTCCGCATCAAGCTCAGGATATGAAATCCCGACAGCCTTCAAGGCAGCAGTGACGCCGTCCTGATCAGTATCCGCAACGACTATGTCGTTACGGAACTCGCCAAGTCCGACGAGACTAGCGCACGCCGGATTGGCGGCTCTGGTCGAGACAACCGCGCGATCACCGAGGATTTTCCGGCACAGCGCGACAGTCGTCCCGTCGCGGTCGGAGTCGCCATGATGGTCGCGAAGGTAAACCTCCGCACCTGCCGTGGCGAGTGCATCGATCAGGGGGACAAGCCCCTGTGTCGGCGGGTGGTCGATAATAACCACCCGCCGACCTGCGACCGTGATGGCCGAGTTGATTTCGGCGGCGAGGGTTGCACCCTCCTCCGCCTTGAAAGCCTTGGCCAGAACGATGTTGTTGAATTTGATCATGATTTTCTCCTTAAAAGCACCGTGTGTCGCATGGATGATCACCATGTTTCGGTGGGGCACTATATATGACCCGAGTGAATGAATTCTTCAACGACTGACACAAAAATTGATGTCGTGGAAGATTGTTTTAACTTTATCAAAGAGCGAAATCTCTACAAAATTTCAAATGTTTGTTTAAAATTTTGATAAAGATGGCAAAAGATTTCTCTTTTGCCCGAACGTCATCAGGAATATCTGAGACGAATAGTGGGGCGATGGTGCAAAGCCCAAACACCACTGCGACGCAAATAAATGCAATCATAATTCCTCCTTTAAGTTAGACGACTGACTTCCCCGGTGCTTGGGCTGACGCTTATAGTCGTGCTTTTTGTCTTTATGCCGACCAGCTCCCGACTCCTGGGCATTTTTCGCCACAAAATTCCGCGTGACTATTTTCTTTGGAACAATCTTCATAATATCCTCCTTAAAAAACAAAGAACCCTGTTTCGCTCTTTTGAGCTCATCAGTACGAGTACACACTCGTAAACAGACGTCAGAAGGAGGTGAAGCTCCCCTGACGTACACATAGACCGAATGAGCTTCACCTCAAACGTCTTTTGACTCCGTAAGGAATCAATCCTTCAGCACCGCCCGTGGGTGAAGAGGTTTTAACAAAAACATAGAAATGGTTCTGATGTAAGATCGCTTTGCGTCCCACCAGGCACAATCATTTCATTGGGATCCATTTACCCCGAGCAACAATTTTCCACCAAAGGAAATACTTGTCACCGTTTTTATTACTGCATATTGATGTGTATCACACGCATTTTCTTGAATAGTTCTCATGGTATACAAGAAAATGCGTGCAATACACTGTGATTAAGAACAATGCTGTTTCGCTCTTTTGAGCTCATCAGTACGAGTACACACTCGTAGACAGAGCCTTGGTAACCGAAGGCTAACTCGAGATGAATTCAGTTTCGTGACATCACTCACACCGCTTAATTTGTATAGCGCAGTCTGGACTGCGCG
>CAIMDH010000115.1 GCA_903839715.1 uncultured bacterium | reverse complement strand
GTACAAAAATACCAACATAAAACATTAAGGAAATAAGTTTTTACAAAGGGCCACCCTTCGCGAAGGGTGGCCCTTTGTAAAAACTTATTTCCTTAATGTTTTATGTTGGTATTTTTGTACCAGTAAAAATACCACAGTAATTAGTGCTAGGCCTTGCATACAAAACTGGGCCATTTCTGATCGTGATAATTTTATTATTCCGTCTGAGTACACTGATATATTCCCAACCAGAAGCAAGGTCAGTAGCACTACCGGTGAAGCGATGTATAGCAGCCATTTTTTAAAGACAACTGAGGAGACAAAAAGTAGAGCGAACATAATTAACGCCAACCATCTTCCGGCGTAATACAGTGGTGCCAAGAAACTTAATTTTTTATCATACAAACAACGTGCATCTACACAATCAAGTCCAAGCATATACCAACTAAATACAGTCACTGCGAGAACAACTATAAAGACTACAATTGCTAATTTATTTAATTTACTCATAACTATTTAAAGGTTTGTAAAGTAATAAGTATATCTCTATATTGTATCAGTATAGTAATCAGTGTTTGTAATAATACCCGATTACCTGTGTCAATCACACTACTGGTCAGTGGCTGAGTACCTGGTCGAGATAGTTTCTCTTGTTTTACTCGCGTCGCTGTACCTTGCTTTATTGGTGCAGACTCAACAAAAGTCGTGACGTCCGCATACGAAACCTCCCCTGTCTCCATGCGTATCTTTGCCTCAAAGGAGCCATCGCCGTTTAAATCAAGTGCAATTGGTGAATATCCGTTTCCTTCTTTTGTGTACCGCGCCACCATAGCTGGAGTGGTAGAAGCATTATTTACTTGATAGAGAATCTGCTGACCAGCTCCTCCTAGCTCAGCGACTGTCAGCGTGTAACCACCATATTCTTCTCCCAATAGCTCAATAGTATATGCAGTGTCACTAGGTATAGAAATGTACTTAGTATTTCCGATTTCATAATACTGACTACCTGGTATTTCTTCTGTGATTGTTTTGACACCCTCGTTCCAGTACGCGCCTGTTTTTCTTCCTTCTGTATCTATCGCCCACAATGCAACCGGGGAATCGATAGCGTGGATATCGTATCCAACAGTACTTTCTGGTAATGTTTGGATTACATATTGATACTCACTTGATGTCGCACCTTGCAGTATGTCACCCATAAGCGACTGCAAGGCGTCTAGCTCTAGTAAATTTGCATGACTGAAATAAACCTCATTTTTCTTCCTAATTGCTTCAAGATCCAAGTAGTAAACCTCCTTATCCCCTTGATACGCCTCAGCCGAAACTGCCAGAACAGTACCATCGCCCTGGTACGCACTTATTGCATAAGGCTTTAGTATATTTTCATCGACACATACTATCGGCGCCGCACCAGCACTGGCACACTTCTTTTCCACCAATGTCCGATACTCAAGCGCTGATACTGTCGGCAGCCCATAACCAATCACTTCAAATACAGCAACGCCTTCGGGAGCAACCCATGAATCATAATAATTTTTGTGTTTAGACAATGCATTTGCTAGCAAGGTCTCGTTTACTCGAGTCGGAATAGCTGTATCATTCTCAATGTCACGGTCCAGGTCATCATTGCCAATGAGAAAATTTTTATAGGCTTCAAAATCAGCTATGTATAGGCCGTATTTTTCAATATAAGCCGCAGTAGCAGAACCCTGCTCAAATGTAAGTAGCTCTTCACTCACTTCTTCGAAGTAGCGTTCCGAGGGTAATAGCCCATAGGCACCAGACATATTATTCATTACCTCTCTCACACTTTCTGCAGTCATCACAATTCCTCCCAGATCATCCCCTTGATCATATCCATGCAAAATTGACGCGAGGGCTTTCGGTGTCCCTAGTTGTGGCACACCAACAAATACTACTTTATCCACCAAGTCATTCAGC
>CAIMDH010000114.1 GCA_903839715.1 uncultured bacterium | reverse complement strand
TGGAATAGATCGTTTGTTTAGAATACTAGCTGTAAAGATACCGGCGTAAAATGTGCGACGAACTTCGAGTTCAACTGTACTAAGCTTCATTACATATCCCCTTTTAAAAAACAGATTAAAAAACTATTCAGACAATATATAACTACACAATACTATTTATGTCAATAGTTTGCGGGGTAATGTTTCTTGTTTATGAAGTTGAGTTTGGTTTTACGGGGCAACTTACGTAATATAGCCTCCCGTTTAAGGGCTTCCCCTTTAGTAAACGAGTCCTCTTGATAGACCAGTACGACCGGCCGCCGTGCTTTGGTGTATTTTGCACCAGACGGAGCGTTATTGTGAGTATGTACACGCTTAGTAATATTGTTGGTTACACCAGTATAAAGTGTATCATCGGCACACCGAAGCATGTAGACGCTCCAATTATTTTCCATATCTTACAAATTACCCAAAAAGGCTTGATTGGCATACCAAGCAAATGCCGCAACCGCGACGACTATTACCAAAAATTTAAGCATGCCGGTTTTGGATACGATAGCGATTACGCCAAGTGTAATACAACAAGCCAAGCAAAATGAGGCTACCGATTGGGTAATATACATACGACGACCGAAAGAGTGCCAAAGGTGACTTACCAAAAAACCGCTGGATCATATATATGTCTGCCAGTGTTGCAAAATATCCTGGTGAAGCATGCTCTTCACCCACAGTAAGCAAGTATGAGCCGATATTGTCAGGAGTACTTACTTCTACCCGGTACACACCCATACCAATCTTTGCCTCAAACTTCTGACTCCGCAAAAAAGAAAGTCCCAAGACTGCATCATCAACCACTTCCCAAGTGACTGCTTTGGCAGTGAGTCTACCGACCTCAGCTACACCTGCATTGTGATTATTTTTTTGACCGCAATGAGTGACAAAGCAAGTGGTGATTCATTTTTGAGCTGTGAAATAGTAAGTATAAGGTTTTCTTCTTCGCCAATCGTAAACTCATACATATGTGGGTCACCAACCAACTCTCCTAGATATTCAGCCTGCAGTGTAATCGCATTGTCGATACCGACTACCTCGTAAGGCACTGTCGATGTATTCACTGATGGATTATAAGCGCTCACCGAAATACCTGCACTAAAACAACCGAGTAGTATAAAAAAAGTGCTAAGAATAAATTTCATATTGTTACCATCATAACAAAAAAAGCAGCGCGTCCCAAAGGACGCGCTGCTTAATTATCAAATTTCTACTACTGCTGTTCGCTTCTCATTTGATGTTTCTCACGTCTTTCATGTAGCGCACCTTGATCTATTCCGACCTCCTTATGAATAGCCATTACTGTTTCATGATCATTAGCTTGACGAGCGGCGCGCAACGCATCATGTTGCTCAACACTAAGCTCAAGAAAATTTTGCTGATTTCTCCCCCTTCCCCACTGACCCATCATCGGCGTATTAATATCCAATTCTTCTAGAAGAGCCGTAGCTTCAGTAAACTTTCCTGCTACCTTTAAGTAATGTGCTTGCTTAAACAACTCAAAATCAGCTTCAGTTGTGATTAAATCAGACAATGCGGTTCCTGCTACCACCCTTCTAAAAGCGGCGAAGTCACCGGCCTCGACAGCCTGATGTAACTCCCCTTGAGCAACAGACGCCGCCCTCCTCAATGAAACTACAGTCTCTTCCGCGATCCCAGCCGAAAGTAGTACGTTACGAGCCTTATCTAGGTCTCCTTGGCGACGAAACTCGCGTGCTTGATTAAAAGCTTGTACCTGGGAAAACGATAAGCCCGCTTCTCCATAATATTTTGCTCCTACGTATGCCTGTGCGCCAGTTGCAGTTACCGCAAAAGCAGCAATGGCAATAAGTAATGATTTTGATTGCATGTAGAAAAATTTCAATTAACGATGTAAAGAATGAATTCATGTGAGCACCTGTCTCACTTTATTTCTTACGTGCTTTGAAATTTTTTATTTCACCACTTTACAGTACCAAAATGATTCCAGAGTTTGGCAAGGGCTAGCCAGGCCGCTGCATCGTAATCAACCATACTAGTACAAGTATCTAACGTATATGAAACCTGGTCACGTGTAATATGAAAACGATAGTTAGTGCCTGACTCACCATACTTACAGAGTGGTATTGGGCGTACTCTCGATTCACGAGTTAGTACGGGTGTAGTCAAATTTTCAGCTAAGTCTCGTTTGAGTGACCACGGAATTACACCGTCTTTTGCCAGAGGCGTGCTCACGTCCGGTGTTTCCAATAAGGCTCGGTAGGCACCATTTTCTAGCACTTGAAAAGAAAGGCAGGTTTGATCAACTTGGCAGGCACCATATGATTCACCTGTAACCACAAACTGTGTATAGATATTTTCCGAAGATGCCTCTGGCGGCTCAAATGTTGTCGCAAAACCTGTCACGTACAGATATGCACCAGCAAAAAGTCCAAAGACAAAGGTGATAAGAATAC
>CAIMDH010000113.1 GCA_903839715.1 uncultured bacterium | reverse complement strand
CTCTTACAGCATCAACAAAATCAAAAGACACTTTCCAGGGATAATCTTTTGTAACACAAGCACTCAGAGATGGGTGTTTTTGTTTTGCTTGACATTCAGTAAACACTAGAATATAATTAAATAGTTCTTTTACAATTTATGTACAAACTTCTGATATGACCGAGTAATCCCTGATGTGGGGGATAAGGTACACCTGAAACTCAATAGGGAGCGGTAGGGTGGTTATGCGGAAACATCTTAAATGACTACACGTACAAAGCGGCAGTAAATTAACTGAATCTGCCAGTATCTAAAAAGGGTCTCAAACCTATCTGCAGACGGGGGAGGGATCACGTTACTTTGAGCAAAGTGTCTCGTACTTACGAGGTAGCTCCAAATCTTCTGGTGGGCCGTGAAGAGTTGCAAAAATAAAAGCTGAATTAAGGACGCATTCGTGAGTAAAAAGTAATCTCACTATTAGTAGTTTGTATATAAATATATCCCGGAATAAAGACTCGGTAGTCTTGCGTGGCTCATAATCACGATGTGCTTGGTTCGACTCCAGCTTCCGGAACCAAAATGGGTTCATGATCAAGGATCAAATTGGCCTCCAAAACCGATTAGCAGGGAGCATTACCTTGTGGGCCCGCATATGCCACATATTCCACCAATCAAAATAAGGGAACTAGAAAAGAGAGGACTATTTAAAGAAGAAGACTTCTACAGACTCCTTTCAGAGCAGAATAATTACGTTGACCATAAAACCATGAGAGATTTCTATATGGGGCTTGTTCGTTTAATGACACAGCAGATGCGTAAGGATGGTGTTGTTATGCTTCCTCACATAGGACACTTCGCACTTGTGAAGCAGAAAGATAAAGTAGGCATGGCGGGTAAGATGATGGCGATGCTTGAGGGCAAATATATGCTTAAGTTCTATCCAATTAGCTCATGGAAGGAGTACTTCTCAAAACTCTCACAAAAACCAGGCATAGAAGGTCGTTTAGACCCGAGAGAGAAAATACTGGGGCAGATTTTATAGGACACTGATATTATTAGAGCAATATGGCAACAAGACCCTCTGATATCCCAGGTATCAATACACAACTGGAAGAACTACAACGTCAGCGATCTGCAGAAGAGAGCAAATTAACAAGCTCTCCGACTGCTTTTAGCGAGGCAGATCCTACTAGAGCTGACTTAGCGGGGCAAGAATCATATCAAAGAATCAATAACGAAATACAGAGACTTACTGATGAAAAAAAGAAAGCTCAGTGGTATCCACCTGCTTCACAAAAATCTCCTGCAGTTACTGGTGGTGAGCAGAACGACCCACAAAGTGTTTTTGGTAAGGGGTTGGATTTCTTAACTAGACCATTGTACGGTCTTGTGGGGGCAACAAAACACGTTATAGGTCAAGGAACAGGATCTTTGCAGCAAGACGTTTCTGACAACATAAAGCGTAACAAGGCTCTTTTTGGAGATGTTCTAAAGACATCAGGAATGCCAACTGCAATCTCATCTCCTTTAGGTTTTGCTTTAGACGTTGCTCTTGACCCTATTAACTGGATTACAGCAGGAACTGGATCAACGGTTGGAAGAGCTTTTATAGGAGCTAAGAGAGGTTTTTCTGGTGGTGAGGGTGCGTTAAAGGGTGTAACATCAGCACTAAAATCTAGCGCTCTTGAAACTGCAACATCTGTAGGAAGATATACACCTGGATTCAGAAAGTCTACCTACTTTGCAAAGCTTGGAGAAAATTCTATTGCAGCAACAGATGCTTTTGAGGCTTTAACAAAGAGTACAGCTCAAGATATTGCTGTTCAAGGAACATTCCGTAGATCACTAAGTGAAGCTGTTTCTAAAGTGATAGAAAAAAATCCAATGATGAAAGAGATGGCTCAACATTTTGTATACGATCCTATTGAT
>CAIMDH010000112.1 GCA_903839715.1 uncultured bacterium | reverse complement strand
GTGGGACGGTAGCTCAGCCGGTAGAGCAGCGGACTTTTAATCCGTTGGTCGCGAGTTCGATCCTCGCCCGTCCTACCAAAAGTTTTGAAATATTTTCAAAAATCTCTTGACAAATGAAGATATTTTTTGTATAATTGATAAATAGTAACAATAAATCATTTTTAGGTATAAATAAAAATGAATGTAGTATCAGTGGGGGATTAGCTCAGCTGGGAGAGCACCTGCTTTGCAAGCAGGGGGTCGTCGGTTCGATCCCGTCATCCTCCACCAAAGAATTTGAAATTAGTTGTGAGAATTACAGTTAAAAATTACATCGTTAACTCTTATATAACCAAAAAAGTTTTTAACGCCTTTATCTCTCAACTATTTTCAACCAATTTTGCAGTATAATTTTAATATAACACTTTTTAGGAGAATGGCAATGAATACAATGACAAATTCAAATGTTAATGCATTTGCACACAGCCAATCTCACGTTCATTCTGTACATGGTCATCAGCATCAAGTACAGCATCAGGGCCAGGAAAACCTCTTTCCGTAAGTAATAATCTCACAGTTATTTCTTACAACAAAGTGGTTGTAAGGAATACCCAAAGATGAGATTAAACCCTAAAAATCAAATCCAAAATTCCTTACAGCCACACTAGGTAGTTAGTTTGACGTAGTGATGGGTCGTTTCACATCGCTACCAGTAGTTTCAGTGGTGTTGTTAGTGTAATGGCTGCACGCTTGTCTGTGAAACAAGCAGGGAGGGTTCGATTCCCCACTTCACCCCAAAGATTAGAGTAGAAGTAGAATTCGTAGGGGTATCGCCTAGTCTGGCCTAAGGCACTGGTCTTTGAAATCAGGATCGTTGGTTCGAATCCAACTACCCCCGCCAAGATTTGTAGTAGAAGTAAAACTTTAAAGGAGAAAGAAGATGAAACTGTATATAGAAATCAGAGCAGCAGAAGGCGGAGACGATGCTAAGTTACTTACATCGGATCAGGCAAAAATCTACATAAAGTATGCTGAAAAGAATGGCATTTCTGCCATTGTTTTAGCTGGTGATGTTGTAGGACAGGATAGTCTTTGACCGAAATAGCAATGTTATAGTTCTGGAGTTTAATGGCACTGTCGAGAAACTTAACCCACTACTGAATGAATCTGGTGGGCATAGATGGCAGAGAGTACCACCAACAGAACGAAAGGGTAGAGTCCACACATCAACCGTTACAGTAGCGGTTATGGAGGCTTTAGAGGTACGGGATTTCAAGATTAAGGACAGTGATATATCTGTCAAGTTTTCAAGGGGTACCGGTCCAGGAGGGCAGCACAAGAACAAAACCGATTCTTGTGTGCATATGACTCACATACCAACGGGTATAACAGCTAGGATTGATGGTAGATCTCAACACAAAAACAAAGAGATAGCCAGAGAGTTGTTGGAAGGTAGAGTAGCAAAGATAGAAAAGGAAAAACTGCATTCAAAGCTTGAAAAAGAGAGAAAAGATAAGGTAGGATCGGGTCAGAGAGGCGATAAGATTAGGACATATCGAGTAAAAGATGATATAGTTCAAGACCATCGTAATGATTCCAAAGTTTCTCTCAAAAAAGTGTTGTCTGGTTGTTTGGACTTTTAAGATGTAGTTGGGGAGTAGCTCAGATGGTAGAGCAACGGATTTTGATTCCGCAGGTCGTTGGTTCGAATCCAACCTCCCTAGCCAACAAAACGAAGTAAATCATAAATAACCTTAATGAATTGATGATTGGGGTTACTATGATACAATATGACATGGATGAGGAAATAATGGGTCCCGAACGTAAAAAATACGTTAACAAACCATTGATTACCCATGAGGACTATGTGGAATTTGAGAAAGAATGTCACCTATTGACTATGGAATTCAGTACTCCAATTCTGAATGGTAGGTCGTTGGCAGGTAGAAGGGCAAGGTTCAACCGCAACATGGCTAAGGGTAGGGCTAACAGAGTTCTGGCTGCTAATGATGGTAGAATCAAAAAAATGATTTGTGCAGCTTTGGGTGAGATAAAAGGTGAGTTGGAAGGATTGGTTAATAGTCTTCTCGGTATATTCGCAGGTGCTGCAATATTAGGTATGGTTATAACTCCATCAATTTTAGCAGCAATAGCAATTATGATAATGAAATGTGGGTTAGCTGCATTTTGTGCAGTATAGAATTTTTTGTATAACTCCAACATAAATAACAGATACATCTATTCTGTTGGAGAAACCAAATGGGAAATCTATCCGAACTACTAAATG
>CAIMDH010000111.1 GCA_903839715.1 uncultured bacterium | reverse complement strand
CACCGATGCTCATTTCAACTTCTGAGTGGATTGACTCGTCGTCATCCAATACCATGAGTTTTGTAGTGGTCTTCGACGATGTGTTTTTGTCTTCCCGTGAGGAATTGGTAGGGCTGCTTGAGCCTTGAGCAACGGTGGTGTGGCCTTGAGCGATCCCGGCCGCTTGGGTAATGATGCCAGGTAGTTCGGTAACATTCCAAGGCTTGGTAACATAACGAAATATTTCTGACTCGTTCACGGAGCGTAAAACTGTTTGCATATCTGAGTAGCCAGTTAACAATATGCGCATTGCTCTAGGTGAGATTTTTCTTACCTCATTTAAAAAATCGACGCCACTCATCTCCGGCATACGTTGATCGCTGATTACCACATCAAAATCATCATTTTGAATTAACTCTAGCGCCTCTTTGGCGCTTACCGTAGTAACTACTTGAAACTCCTTTTTTAGTAACCACGAAAGTGCACGAAGAATATTCGGTTCGTCATCGACACAGAGTATTCGTCCCTTTGGTTTGGCGATACTCATCGGGATGTCGATTGATAGTGTGTTTGGTGGCATGTTTCTGTGCTTTCAGATTGAGTTAGTACTCAAGGACTGTAAGTGGAGTAGTTTGAGGTAACGTTATTACAAAATTTTGGTTTGTTGGTATTTTCTTAACCAGCAAAGTGTGGTGGCTGACGATTTTTAGCAGTAGATCAATGTCTTTTAGGGCTTTAATCGCGAGGTTGAGATTGCTGTGTGAAAAAGCGATTGGTGTATTGAGTTGGTGAGATACCTTTGTCATTAATTGTCCAGAGGAACTCGTTTTTTCGGTTTGTGCCAATTGTTGTTGTGCATTGCGCTTATTGATATCTTGTAGCTCGAGAATCCGACCCGCTCTGTGAACTATCAAAAATAATGAACCAAACAACACTTCTATCACCCCAAGAATGACTGTTAATTGGCGGAATTCTGTTTTGTTAGTCTGAAAATGTTCAGATGAGTAAATGGCGGGATCTATTCGGCCGAATATTTTGATTTTGTATGTGGTACTTCCTCGCATCAATGCAAGCGTTCGACTAAGAGTTTCTGGCGTTTGAGGAACCGTCTTTGACTTCGGCTGATTGATCATTTGGGATAGCATCATTTTTCTGCAAAAAAGACTTAGGCGCGGCATGTCTCCAGAAAAAATACTTGGCTGCACAGGGTAAAGTAAAGGACCAATCGGAATTCCATGTGTTCTTGTCTATAACGCGTTAAGATGGTTAGATGGCATTACTAAAGTTATAAAAGCATCTTTCGTGCCAATGGTTTTTTGTCTTTCGGTGAGTTATAAATAGAGAATATGACTTTGTTTCTTAATCGCTCTCGTCTGGCTTTGGGGTTGACTCTCTTTGTATTCGGCTGCGTGGGGTGGGGGTATTTGAATTACCTCAAAGCGAGTCGGCAGCAGGTTGGCCTTGAGCTTGCCCATAACTTTTCATTACATACGGTTGAGCGCATACGTTCAACTGTTACCCCCGTTTACATGTTGGCCTCAGTAGTGAAGCAGAGTCATGGGGTTGTGCCGAATTTCGATGAGCTTGGAGCGGAATTTATTCGTGAATTTCCGTATGTTAGAGCCGTCGAATTAGCCCCGGCTGGCGTGGTCCGAAAAGTATACCCATTGCGTGAAAATCAACAGGTTATTGGCCATGATCTTTTGAAGGACCGTGAGAGAAATAAGGATGCATATACAGCAATAGCTAAGCGAGAGCTTATGCTCGCGGGGCCTTTTGAGTTGATTCAAGGCGGAGTAGGGGTGGTTGCTCGGTATCCAGTATATTTGGCGGATAGTTCGGGTAAAGAGACCTTCTGGGGATTTACGATAGTTCTGATCCACATTGAAGATATGTTATCCAATATTGGAGGAAATAGTCTTCGTGAGATGGGCTATAACTATCAATTATGTCGAGTGATGTCTGTTGAAAAAGGTACGACATGTAAGGTGTTTGCAACTTCAAAACAGCATAGTTTAGATGATCCGGTAGT
>CAIMDH010000110.1 GCA_903839715.1 uncultured bacterium | reverse complement strand
GAGGAGTACATGCTTTCAGGTGGAGTGGAATACCAGTTTGGCTACCCGCAGCGGTATTTTCTGGTCAAGGCTCTACCTACCTTTACGGCACAGTTTGAGCGCTTTCTTCTGGTACGCGGACAAGCTTCCCAGTACTTGAAGAAATTAGCAGAGCGCTACGAACTGACGGTGTTTGTAAACGATGATGTGTACCAAGATTTTTATACACAAGTTGAGAAACTTACTGAGGCCGGTATAACTGTTACTGTACTTGAAGATGCTCTCTCTGTACCAAAAGAAACAAGAACTGGTGAAGGAAGACTTTATAGTGTTTTCACCCCATTCAAAAAAAATGTCTGGGCACAATTTGTGTCGAATGTACCACGATCAATCTTTTCAGATAGGGGTGTGCAATATTTGAATGAAGATGAGTTTAAAAAAATATCAAGCCAAGTATCTGCTACCAAGGAGGCTATAGCACAGCTTTTTAGTACGGAAAGAAAGTTTGTAGTAGGGAAGCGGATTATTGATATTGCTCCGCTTCATGCGGTACCAGACTTAAGCGGTTGGTACTATAGCGAAGCTGAAGCACTGGTGCGTTTTAAGAAGTACCTAAAAAATGATGGACTCGGTGCGTATGCTGATAGGCGTGACTCTCTTGAGCTTGATGTAGTGGGGGATGGCGCTACCTCAAAAATGAGTTTGGCGCTTGCATGGGGACTTGTTTCGTCACGTACACTGATGTTACTGATGAGAGAGCATTTCGACGAGGCGTTTGATAATCCCTTTTCAAGTCGGGTGAGTCAGGGAGCATTAACTTATATCTCAGAACTCATTTGGCGAGAGTTTTACCGTTACCAGCTCTTCCATCATCCTGAGCTCATGGATACGGAATTTCAAACTCGTTTTAGGGGAACAATCGATTGGGTGCAAAATGAGAGTGCTTTGGAGCGCTTTGTAGCCTGGGTAAAAGGTGAGACGGGGTATCCTGTGGTAGATGCTGCTATGAAGCAACTTGCTGTAACCGGTTGGATGCATAATCGTTCACGTATGATTGTGGCGAGTATTTTGACCAAAAACCTGGGGGTAGATTGGCGTTGGGGACAAGAATATTTTAGAGCAACTCTCATTGATCTTGATGAAGCTTCTAATAATGGTGGATGGCAGTGGGGAGCTTCAGTTGGAGCTGATCCAAAACCAATTCGTATTTTTAATCCTGAGCTACAAGCTAAAAATTACGACGCGAGTGGTGCGTACCAAAAGCGCTGGCTTAGCACTGGTGAGTTTTCATTCCTCTCACCAAGTAAACCAATTGTTGAGCATAAGCTAGCACGACAGGAAGCACTCAAGCGCTATGGTATAGAGAAAGAAGAATCGAGAGATTATTAAAAAAGCGCTGTACAAATATGTACAGCGCTTTGCTTCATCAGTTACATTTTTTGGTAGTACCGGTAGCAAAACCAAGCTTCACTGCTTCTTTGGCTGTGAGGGTGGTATTGGCACGAAACAGTGTTTTTATCTGTTCTTCACTCAGACCAGTTTCTTTTGCATGGATTTTGACCATCGTACTCAGGGTCAACTGGATGCTTTCTGTGAGGTACTTCATGTCACTGATGGTTTTTATTCCGCCTTCTAATACATTGAATGGCTCATGCAGAAAGAGTGTGCTGTTGCATGACATGAGTCGTTCGTTCCCGGCTAGGAAAATCATGACAGCTGCCGATGCAACGTTGCCGTAGGCGACAGTAGTGAGGAGTTTGCGGTTTTGATGTTCGGCTAAAAGGTCAAATGAACCAAATCCATACTCAACATCCCCGCCTTGACTATTGATTAGAAGAACAGTTTTGAAACCTGCATCCAGACAGTCTGTTACGTCACTAAGTGCTGTAAATGTTTCAGCGCTTACCTCGCCAACAAGTGGTCCTAGTTTTCGGCAGTTATTGTTGTCTGCATAGGTAGGAAAGCTGCAAGCAAAAATGAGGAAAAACGCTAGATAACGAAAAATGTGCATGTTGTCTCCAAAAAAAGAAAAGTCAGTGAACTGAATCCGATTTGGATTATGTCATAAAAATGT
>CAIMDH010000109.1 GCA_903839715.1 uncultured bacterium | reverse complement strand
CCAACTCTTCCCAACCAAATTCAGCTACTAACGTTTCCAAAAGTGCTTTTAAAGTTATTCCGTGTAACGGATTTTTGAGTTGTATTTGTATCGTACCTTCTTTTTTAACCATACAATCTTGTCTTACCGCAGAAAATAATAGCCTACTTTTAGTATACCACTATCTAAGTGTATATTTTCAAAAATCGTGCCAATGGTCGCTTGGCGATTTCAGTCAAGATTAAATACACCCCCGCCAACAACACAATTAAGCCGAGGTCCGACCAACTCGGAGGAGTAAACTCAAAGTATGAAGCAGTGACTGGTACCATTGGTAATACTACTGTCGCAATGAGTGCAAATCCAGATAACCAGAGAATAATTGGTGCTGGCCAACCAGCTTTCTCAATCGGTAACATTGAGCGTATTGAAACCAATAAAAGAATTTCTGTTATAACACTGCCCATAAACCAATTAGTCTGTAAGACAGCTTGTCCTTCTTGGAAAAAGAGTCCAAACCACATGAAGTCAAACACCGTACTCAAAAGTCCAAGGGTGAGGAAAATAATATACAGTGACCTAAAGTCGTACTTTTGAGGCTGTGCAATCTCTGCCTTACTCACACGATCAAAAGCAATCGCCATCATTGGAAAATCCGACAAGAGATTAAGGAGCAAGAGTTGTTTGGGAAGCATTGGTAAAAAAGTAATAAAGAGCGACGCAATAGCAACTGCGTAAAAATTACCAAAATTTGAGATCAGGGTTGCACGAATGTATTTAAGCGTATTTGCATGAGTTTCGCGGCCGAGGCGAATACCTTCCATGATCACCCGCAGGTCTGACTTAAGGAGAATAATGTCAGCTGTCTCGCGCGCCACATCAGAGGCTGACTGCACCACCAAAGACACATTAGCTGCCTTGAGCGCGGCCGCATCATTGATACCTTCACCCAAAAAACCGACAGTGTACTTCTTTTTTAATAAGGTAATAAGTGAAAGTTTTTGTTCAGGAGTAGTACGAGCAAACACTCGTATCGTACCCATCAAATCGTACTGCTGTTCTGGCGGTAGATCAAAAAAGGCTCCAGCTTCTATCACCTCGGACGCCTTAGTTACAAGCTCAACCTCTCGACCAATCGCTTCCGCCACTCGGAGAGAGTCACCGGTTACAATCGTCACCGCAACATTCAAATCACGCGCCTGTACGAGAGTTCTGGCTGTAGTCTCCTTCAGAGTATCCGCAAATGACACAAACCCCCCGAACCGCATACCTTGTCCTTGATCATAACTCACCCCAAGCACTCGCCGACCCTTAGCCTCTTCCTCAAGCAGCCATTGACCCACGGTGTCAGACTGGACTATGCCTTGAGTAATAAAATACTCTGGGCTACCGCGACGAATATGAAGTTCACTACCACCTTCGTGACGAACCCTGGCTCCGTTACTCCGTTCCGCCGGGTCAAACGGCTCTTCTTCCATCAGAGTATATGTCTGCACTAGCGCGCGTTGCTCGGAAGATAAAGCAGAGTCGGTCGCATAGTCAAAAGGTTCCGGGTGTCGTTCATTAAGGTCGTGAGCAGTTAGTCGTGAAAGCACCAGCGGGTGCCATGGACACCCCGGAATTAAATATTCATTTTGATATGACAACTGATTCTCCGTAATAGTACCTGTCTTATCAGTACACAAAAGTTCGATTGACCCCAGGTCCTGTACTGAAGACAACCGCTTCACAATAACGTGTTGTTTAGCAAGCTTGAGTGCCCCGTGTGAAAGTGAAAAGGTCATCACTAAAGGTAAAGCCTCAGGAATTACTGATATCGCCAGTGCAATCGCAAAAATCAATAAGTGCGGCACGTCAGCCGCAGCCCCTTCAATCAATACATTCGCCAACACTACAAACAAAAGAGTAATGAGTGTCGTTCGTAGAATAAACGTACTAATGCGATCGACGCCTTTAGTAAGTTCACTCACACTACTAATAGTTGAAGTAGTGTGCGCAATTTGTGCCAATCTGGTATCGGCGCCCGTTGCATACACCTCAGCATATGCTAGCCCCCGTACCACAACAGTACCTTGCAAGAGACGAGATGTTTCCGTACCTTCGCCTATCTCAACCGCTGTTTTAAATACCGAAATACTTTCTCCTGTAAATGCTGTCTCGTCTACCTGTAGCCCGCTCGCAAAGCGAACTACCGCATCGGCCGGTATTACTTCACCAGATTCAAGTTTAAGGATATCGCCCGGCACCACTTCTGAAACAAGTATCTCTTGGTCAGCATCATCTCTTCGTACGGTAATTGTCTTTATTAAATAGGACTGCAGTTTAGATGCAGCGGCATTTGATTTGTATTCCTGAAAAAGACTGAGAGCAATACCCAAAAACACAAACACTAAGATAAAGCTTGCATCAAACGGTTCACCGAGCGCAAAAGTAACTCCTGCTGCTACCAGTAACAGGATAATAAAAATACTTTTAAATTGTCGTCCGAGTAAATGTAGAAAACGAAATTGCGGTTGAGGTAATTCATTTTTACCGTACTGTTTTTGTCGCTCTACCACAACCGATGCGGTCAGTCCTGTATACATAGCACCATTGTACCTTGCGGTCTGTGTTTTTTTGGGAGTATACCCCACCTTGCCAGTACTACAGCTTTTCGATTTCTTTAAGGTCACGGTCTGGGATATATAATAGAAGAACCCCGATTAAAATGCCGGCAAGTCCTGTCCAAAATAACTCCCCTCCAAAGTAAGTAGCCTCAATAAAATCTAATACATGCCAGATTCCTCGCCACACCAACACCAACCCCACAATAATGGAGAGAGTGCGCATAAAATAGGTGAGGTCCTTGTGTTTTTTCTGTTCCATAGCGGAGATTATATCACGCTCATATATCAGTACACCTACGTAAGATATGGTATAAAAATAAGTAATCCTATTATGAATGCAGTAGCGGCTGCTATCAGGACCGCACCAGCAGCAACATCTTTTGTGTCTTTGGCATATGGATGAAAATCTGGAGAAGTGAGATTAATATCTATTTCAATGGCCGTATTAAATGCTTCTGCCACTAGTACAAACCCTCCCGCAATCACGAGCATCATCCATTCGATTCTGGTAATTCCAAAGTAGAATCCGACTACCACTGCTGCCAAAAAAATACACAACTGAACCCAGGCGTTGTGTGTTGTTTTTAAAAAAATCCACAGACCTCTTCCTGCATACGTAAAACTCTTTGCTCTTTTAATCAAAGAAAATTCTTCTGGTGTATCTAAACGTTCTTCCATACAAAAAGCATACCACGCTTCCCTCTCAAGCGGCCACACTTTGTTTGCATTCAAATACTGCGCTACTCATTTAGTCCAAAATATCGCGGGAACAAAACTGGTGTACCGTCGGCAGTTGTGCAGTCGGGTTGTAGTGGCAGTTGCTCACTATGATGTGTATAAATGGGGATACGTCCGTTATTTTTCGCCTTTTTGTGTTGTAATATTAAACACTCTTTGGCCTACCTGGACCTCGTAGGGTGCTACCAAGATTATACTTTTCAACCATATCCCCTACCCACACCTCTTCTCCATATGGTGTGCCTTTAGCTAAGGATTGTCGAATTTTCTTTAGATCATCCTCACCAAGGACAGTATTTACAGATTCTAAATAATTACTTGGTAAATCAGTTGGTAGTGTTGCAAGTATTTTTTGATCTTCTTTATTATTTCGTAACCGGCGGTAGAGCGACGACCACTGCCAATCTTCTGCACGTGTGGTTAATTTTGCCCGTAAAGGATTCTGTTCAACATAGCGTATGACGGTGGTGAGATGGAAATCTGTCTCAATTGGAAATGATTTATATGTACCTTGGTATAGATGACCTTCCCCTACACTTTTTGTTTGTGTTCGTCTTTGGCGAACATGGGTGGTGGTGACCCAGCGCATAAATTCACTCATATCTCCATCTTGAATTGGATAAAGTACGAGATGCCAGTGATTGGGCATAATGCAGTACGAAAGTATTTTCATACCGATTAATTCAACCCCTTCAAGTAGTAGGGCTTCGAAGTGTTTGTAGTCTTTGTCTGAGTGAAAGATTGGGACGCGACCGTTAGCACGGTTTATGACATGGTATGGAATACCACCAACGGCCACTCGATTCATTCTGGGCATAATTAATTACACCACAGATATTTGATTTTTATCGGACGTATCCCCATTTCCACGGTTTATGACATGGTATGGAATACCACCAACGGCCAGTCGATTCATTCTAGGCATAATTAATTACACCACAGATATTTGATTTTTATCGGACGTATCCCCATTTCCCTGCGCCAACTGAGAAAATCAGAAAATAGAGCAACCCTAGTCCTTGAAATATTGATCCAATATAAATCATAATTTAGCGAAGTTTGCTCTTCTAATTATTCTTTCACACGGAGTGTAAAAGTGCCTGTCGTTCCGATATGTACTGCATTTTCTAGCAAGACATCCATAGTTGCCGACGTATCTCCAGTTATTTTATAAATCAGACTTGCATCATTCTTTACAAGTGCCACAACAATTTCAAGCTGATTATCCCCGACAGTAAGATAACTACCATCAGGATAGGTGCTAGTCATTGGATAAGGAGCTAGATTTAAATCTGTTATACCTATTTTTTTATCAATGTCTAAATTTTCACCTATTTTTGTATCAAAATCAAAATCTAAATTCTTATCAAAACTTTCGCAATCAGTCTCTGATGCTCTTACGTTATTTTTCAAAATTGTAATGCACGGCAGATAATTACTTACACTTTTATTATCTAAATTAGTAATGACTTTGAATGGTATTTGCCTAGGTTCTATGTCGGCGCTTTGTGAAATCTCAAAGACAGAACCAACAGGTATCTTCCCGACAGTCAGTAAGGAAGTATTTTGACTGACATTTTCATTAGTTTCAGAGTTTGTCGGGACTTGATTGGGTGTTTGACTATTTTTTGGTATAGATTTTTCTTTTGCTACTATCTCTTCTTTTACATTACCTATATCTGCCACATTTGTATCAATAGGTAAAGCCTGCGCTTCAATATCAGCATTCTGCTCTGGGTTTTCAATAGTGTTCAGTTCCGAGACTAACTGTGTATCATCTTGATTGGTTATCAAGAAATATCCAAGTACAAACGCAAAAACAATGATAAGCCCTACAATTAACTGAACCAAAATTTGTTTATTCATAATATTTAACTAATTATAACTTACTATTTTGACAAATTAGTAGGTTATCTACTTATTAGGAGACTCGGTCTGTCTCACATGACTGCTGGGGTACAAGGGCTCGAACCTCGATACCATGGACCAAAACCATGTGTCCTACCATTAGACGATACCCCAATTTTACGTGTACTTTGGTACTGCTGCACGCGTCGTATACCATAGCATATTATCTATTTTTTTTCAGCTCCCCTAGTACGCCAAGCACCTGTGTCCTAAAATCGCAACACAGGCAAAAGTGCGCTGTAGGTGTCAGTCCATAGTACACCAGTCTTAGCTTTCTCACCTCTGTCCATACCGGCAAATGCTTCGTCGGCAAACACAGCATCGTTTTTAGCAAGGAGCACCCACTCTGAAGCAACAGCAAACGGATGGGTGGGTTTACGATCAAACCAGTGCCGGACTGTCATATCATTATCTTCTGCTAGTGCCATAAGAACCGGTAACAGCTCCAAATACCTACTCGAAATATGTACAGCTAGAACACCTTCTTCAACAAGTAACTGTTTATATAGAGCAATAGCTTCTGTGGTCATCAAATGAGCCGGCATCATATCATCAGCGTACGCATCAAGGATCATTAATTGGTACAAACTGTGTTGATCAGCTAACTGTGTGGAGAGGACCAGCCGTGCATCTCCGGTAATCAAAGTGTGACCGGCACAGGCATCAAGGTAGGTAAAATACTTTTTCGCTAAGGCAGTTACCTCGGCATCTATTTCAATAAAAGTAAAAACGTCACCTGGTTGACAATACGCAGCCAGACCACCTCCACCAAGACCTGCTACGGCAACCTGCGGTGATGTGAATTTACCACGTATGTACGCAAATGCTTTACCAATACCTGAAGTACTGCTGTAGTACGATACCGCTTCAATTTTTGGCTCACCGTTCTCAATTAATTGGTACCCGTGATTAGTAAGTCCGTGCTGCATGGCTCGTACCGGTATTCCTGAAATTGTTTTTTCGACCACGGCTTTATACCCAAAGAAATTTCGCTCAGCAGCCACTACATTGCGCTCCATTATCTTTAGATGCAAAGCACTGGTCGTTAGTACTACCACTACCACCACGACCGCCAAACTACGTAGACCAAGTCTTGAAACCTTTGGCACATACAAGGCAGGCGCACTCACCCAACGCCAAGCAACAAACAGCACACTGAAGACTAAAATTACTACCAACTCGATCGGAATTGTGAAGAGATATGAATAGGAAACTTTTATGAGAAGACTGCCGAGAATTCCACCCAGTGACAAGGCCACATAAAACGTAGTGAGCGCCATTGCGTCCGGACGAAGACGATAAAGGTACTCATGGCACCAGTGCGAAACTGCAAACAACGCACTGTGTATCACCAAGATAGTTACCACAGCACTACTTAGTGTCAGTACACTTAACCCAAGTGTCGCTATAGTAGCGACTACTACAAAAAACTCATTAACCCAAGTCGCAGGCCGCCACCCTTCCCGAAACGTAAAAATAAAACTCGCCAAATAAAGTGCGAGAGGGCCAACCCATAAAAAAGGGACCGGCGCCACGGCCGAAGTCATAAAGGTAGTACCTGCCAGAAGCACCATCACCGGTACAGCAGCTACCAGCATCCAAACCAGGAAGCGAACTGGTGTAACTCTTACCACCCTTTCAGGTACAGCTGTCTCCACTACCGCTGCGGTTGTATGACCATGTCGGACAACCAGCAATAGGACTGTCGTTAGTAATACTACATATACAAAAAACCCCCACCCCCACCACAGTCCCTGTATGTACGTAGCAAAAAAAGGCTCAAAGATAACTGGGTAACTCAAAAGTCCCAACAATGAGCCAATATTAGAAATACTATAAAGCGAGAAGGGTTCTTTATTCGAAAGCTTGGCATACCAAAGTTGCACAAGTGAACTCGTCGCCGAAAGTAACACAAAAGGTAACCCTATTACACTACTCAGGAGTAAAAAAACTGACAATACGGGCTCTTGGAACGATAGTGAAACATCAGTCGACAGTGGCGTAATTGTTGACGGCCACTCCCGCGCATGAATAAAGACCACAGCTGCAGACAACGCAATAAACACTAGATGCACAGCCCCTTGATACCACAGCGACAGACGCGAAAGTGTGAGTGCGTAGATGTAGCCCACTGCCAGGGCTGCCATAAAGAAAAACATGGCACTTACCCACACCGCCGAACTACCGCCATACCACGGTAAAATATGTTTACCTAAAAGTGGCTGGACCTGAAATAGTAAGAATGAACTTACAAAGATAGTAAGTGCTGAAAGATGATAGAAATACTGCATACTGCTCTATACGTCAGAATATTTCTCTATACCCGAAGATAACGTGCTACCGCAAGAACACTAGAAATAAGTCCTAATACCACTCCAAGCCCAACGAGTACACCGAAGATATAACTAAAATTAGCAATAAAATAGGTG
>CAIMDH010000108.1 GCA_903839715.1 uncultured bacterium | reverse complement strand
CGTCCATCCCTCTGGCCAGCACATTAGAATCTCTTGGCATCTCGGTGTAGTCATCCGCTCGAATAGCCGCATCAACTGCTCTGGTAAAGTGCCTATGGCGTGCGGTTTTTTTCTCCTCAGATATGAGTATGGATCTCGCAATCCCCATGCTCTCCAAGAACTTGCTGTCGGTGTAAGCAACCAGAAAGAATCTTTCTCTTCTGTGGCAACATCCAACTTCTGAAGCTCGAAACACTCCCCATCTAGCATTAAACCCCATTTTGGCCAACGCGCACAAAATTCTATTGAGTCCGTTATTGAGAATATTCCTTGAATTTTCCACGAAGATGATTCGTGGTCCAACTTCGTGAATAATCCTTTCCATTTCAAACCATAGTCCAGAGCGGCTCCCATCAAGACCTTTACCAGAACCCCCGCAGGCAATGTCTTGGCATGGAAATCCACCTGTGACGATATCGACACACCCTCGCCACGGTTTTCCGTCGAAGGTTCTGATATCGTCCCAGATAGGGAATCTGTCAATAACTCCGTCTTTTTGTCTATCGATGATAATTTGTCGCAGTCCAGATTCAATTTCAACCGCTCCGACCGTAGTCCAGCCAAGTAGCTTTGAAGTGAGAATGCTTCCTCCGCCTCCTGCAAATAATGCCAGCTCATTCATTGTTTCCCCATCAATCACAATATTTGATTTTCCAGTACTCACAAACATCATCATATGATTTTTGTGATGAAAAATCGTAAAGATAACAAAAACCAATGTTGTAAATAAATAATGACCGTGTGAAATAAAGACAATTCTCGCATCTCATTTTTTTACGCCCCCGTGCTACCGAATCCACCTTCGCCTCTACTAGTAGGAACTGGTGGACCAATCTCAACCGTTGCCCTCTCAACCTTCATAGGCACTATTTGCGCAATTCTATCACCGCGCTTGATGGTGTATGGAATACAGCCTGTGTTCTGTATGATGACCTTGATCTCCCCTCTGTAGTCGTTATCTATAGTCCCGAATTTTGCCGCCATGCCTTTCGCTGACAATCCAGACCTTGGCCGTATTTGCAATTCATACCCATCATCCAGATAAGACAATTGAATACCTGTAGGAACAACGGCAATTTCTTCAGGAAATACTGCACGCTCTATTATGATTGCAGCTTGCAGATCAAGACCAGAGCTGCCGTCGGTGGCGTACATAGGCATTCCAACGGCATAGTCTAGCAACTGAATTTTCATTTTCATGTATTTTTTACCTTCATCCATTGTTGGTGAAACACTGGCAATTCAGATTTAACAATGTTGTCTATTTCTTTGGCATATAAGAGTATCTCGTATTGCGCGTGCGGGTGATTTCGTTTATCTAAAAAATTCATCAGCGACCTCAAATTGACTGTCCATACTATCTCCGAAAAAACAGAAACAGGCACACAGCAACGGGCAACCTCCCTTGCTCGGCTACGAGGTTTACCGTTTTGCGTTAAATCGTACAAAATATTATCATACTGATCGAAATATTCCTTCATCAACATAGTGTATTTATTGTTATTTAGCAATTCTGGTGGCGTGTAGTACTCGCGGATCGGTTCTCTGTATCGCTGCGAGTACTCATTGAATGTTCCGATGCGGTGGCGCATCCATTGACGTAAAACAAAAATTGGAGCCGAGACGTGGAAACGAAAAACCACATGCTCAAAACATGTACCATGGCCGTTTTTGACCAATTCATACAATAAATCAGTATCACGCTGGCAGAAATCTACAATACGCCGGCCGCTTTTGCTCAGTCTGGCACTATCAACTATTGTCGTCTCATCACCATACCTAGCCTCAAGGCTAACCCAAGCGGCGGTTTGGTGTAGCTGTTCGATTTTAATCATATTGCAATCCCTTTATTTTTATGACGCTAACATGCTAAATCCAAAAACAAAAAAAAACAAACCACGCCATACTATAGCAAATCCATAAAACTACACCTTTCTCTATGATCACCCAACACTCCTATTAAGCTCAACCACTTTTCCAATGAAATCTTTTACAGCGATCTCTATATCAAGATAATCATAATTTTTTTGTCTGCATTCCTCTATTGCTATTCGTATCAATTCTTTTTTCTTAATATTCATGTCTATTCGGTTTAACATTTTTTTTCTTTCTTTATCTAAGTATTCTTTTGCATATGTTAATTGAATAGATAATTTGTTTAGTATTTTCTTATCATTGATCTCTAGCTCTTGACAGATCCATTGGAAAGAACCTGTTTCATTTTT
>CAIMDH010000107.1 GCA_903839715.1 uncultured bacterium | reverse complement strand
TTTATGAAAAAAGCACTCATTACAGGTATTACTGGACAAGACGGCTCATATTTAGCTGAGCAGCTACTTGAAAAGGGCTACGAAGTACACGGTATAGTTCGTCCTTCGAGCTCCATCCGCACAGCGCGTATTGAGCACCTTTTTAATAATCCCGAAATTCACGACAAAACACTCTTCCTGCATCACGGTGATCTAACGGATACCACCAATATATCAACCCTCCTCCGTGAGATTGAGCCGGACGAAGTGTACAACCTCGCAGCCCAGAGTCATGTCCGCATCTCTTTTGACCTCCCAGAGCTCACTGCCGAGACCGATGCTATGGGTACACTCACCATCCTTGAAGCCATCAGGAAGCAAGGCCTTGGCAACAAAACAAAATTTTACCAAGCCTCTACCTCAGAACTCTACGGACTTGTCCAAGAGACCCCGCAGACCGAAAACACCCCCTTCTATCCACGTAGTCCGTATGGTGTAGCAAAACTCTATAGTTTTTGGATTATCAAAAACTACCGCGAAGCGTACGGAATGTTCGCTTGCAACGGTATTCTTTTCAACCACGAAAGTGAACGCCGTGGCTACAACTTCGTAACTCGTAAAATTACTATTGGCCTCTCGAAAATAAAGCTCGGCCAACAAGACGTACTTGAGCTCGGAAATATCGACTCCAAGCGCGACTGGGGCTACGCTCCGGAATACACAGACGCCATGTGGCGAATGCTCCAGCAAGACATACCAGAAGACTTTGTAATTGCTACCGGTGAGACACACAGTGTTCGTGAATTTATTGAAGCTGCCTGTGAAGAGCTGGACATCAAGCTTAGTTGGAAAGGCGAAGGTGTCGATGAGGTAGGTATTGACGCCGAGACCGGCAAAACAATCATTAAAATAAACCCTCAATACTTCCGCCCAACGGAAGTGGATCTTCTCCTTGGCGACCCTACAAAAGCAAAAGAAAAAATGGGCTGGACAGCGAACATTAAGTTTGCCAACCTAGCCAAGCGCATGACCAAAGCTGACTTTGCACTAATGCAAAAATACGACGGCGAATTCCGTTTCTAATGTATGTTCAAAGACCTACCAAAAAAGACCTACCAAAAAATTCATGCCCTCATGCCCATTTTATGTGTTGACCTTGTGATAGTACAAAATGAAAAAGTACTACTCTGCAAAAGAACCAACAAGCCAGCCCAAGGAAAATTCTGGGTACCAGGCGGAAGAATCCATAAAGGTGAAAGTTTTATTGAAGCTGTACATCGTAAAGTAACGGAAGAGACTGGTCTCATTGCCCAAAAGATAAAGAAGCTTGATGTTGAGGAAACTATGTTCGAGGATGGACCCTTTGATACTCCGACCCATACCGTAAATATTATTTTTCTAGTTACGACCAAGAAGGGTGAAATAAAAAACGACAGTCAGCATGATGAATGGATGTGGGCAGATCTAAAAACAAAAAACCTCGATCCCTACATAAAAAAATATCTAAAAATCGGCCTCGCAAAATAGCTCAATTTTAAAAACCCTAGTCTGCATGCAGACTAGGGTTTTTACTTTCTTACTACCAAGTTACACTTCACCCGCAACGAGCTTTTCCCACCAGTTCTTTTCTTTTGCAAGCAGCTGGTGCTGCTCGGCCAATACCACCTTACGGGCGTCGTCGTGCTTTTGGTAGGCAGCAATATACTGCTCAACCGCAACGAGAAAATCAACCGCGGCCGTATTTTCATATTTATGACACAACGCGCAAAGTACCTGCAGATATTGGTATTTGCGATTACCCATCAAGATGGATTCGACACTTTGCCAAAGATTTACACGGTAGCTTTCGTGTGTTAAACGTGAAATTATCTCGTATAGACTTATCTGAGCAACACTGAAGCCTGCACGGACTAGTGGTTCCTGAGCCTTGAGTCGAATTAGTTCATAATCCCTGAGACAGGTACGACCTTCGATACAGGAGTAGTGCGTCATATCGGAGTCAATCTGATTTTTATAATAAAAATCAAACTGTGTCTGCGATCGATCAATTAAGTATCGCTTCACCTCTTCATGAACATTTTCGTCCGCAAGCAGTGAAATTTTTACTTCCTTCATAATGTTTCTGAGGGAAAAATCCCACGCTATGGAATGGACCTGATCCATGCATTTTTGCATTTGGTGCTCGTGGTTTTCGACCGCAAGTTGTAATTTGTTGTTCACGTTTCTACTCCTTCAAAAATTGTAAAAAACTAACCGTGGAATATTATGTCCCATAATACACAGAAAGCAAGTAACGTCCCTCATTCTTTCCATGTTACAAAAGTAGTAGCATAAATGCTCTCATGGAAAAATCATCAAAAATTTATATAGCCGGTCACCGCGGTCTTGTCGGCTCTGCGATTGTACGGACCTTAACCAAACAAGGTTTTACCAATCTCCTTACACGCACTAGTAAAGAACTGGACTTAACGAACCAAGCTTCAGTCACAGAATTTTTTGCAGCCGAAAAACCTGGGTACGTTTTCCTGGCAGCTGCCAAAGTAGGCGGCATTATGGCTAACAAACTCTACCCTGCCGACTTCATCTATCACAACCTCCAAATTCAAAACAACGTTATTCAAAACGCCCACAAAAACAACGTCAAAAAACTTCTTTTCTTGGGAAGCTCATGTATTTATCCAAAGCTAGCACCACAACCTATCAAGGAGGAGTATCTACTGACCGGCCCACTTGAGACTTCAAATGATGCCTACGCCCTAGCCAAGATTGCTGGTATAAAAATGTGTCAGTCATACAACACACAGTATGGTACCAACTATATAAGTGTCATGCCGACCAACCTCTACGGAGAGAACGACAACTTTAACCTCGAGACCTCACATGTCCTCCCCGCCCTCATCAGACGTTTTGATGAAGCAAAAATAAACAACGCACCTACCATTACCCTCTGGGGCTCAGGCACGCCCATGCGCGAATTTTTGTATGTCGATGACTTGGCTGAAGCATGTGTTCATTTGATGCAGACGTACGACAACAGCAATGAGATTGTAAACATCGGCACCGGAGAAGATGTCACGATTAAAGACTTAGCTGAAACCATAAAAGCAGTGGTGGGCTATGACGGCAGTATCGAGTGGGACACCACAAAGCCAGATGGTACCCCCCGCAAACTCCTAGATGTATCAAAGCTCCATTCACTTGGTTTTAGACACTCCATAAATTTAGAAGACGGGATCCAAAAGACCTATCAATGGTATAAAGAAAATAATCCTGTACAATAACCGCCAATGTCCTACACTACCGCAATAGACTTTACTCAAATAAAGGTGCCTTCTGGTATCAAGACAATTCTGCTTGATCTTGATAATACCTGTTATGAATACACCCCATGCCATAACGCAGCGCTACTACAGATGCAAGCGGCGGTAGAAAAAATCGTTGGTATAGTACCTGACTTTCTCTCACTCTACCAAAAAGCTCAACAGCAGGTGAAAAACCGCATTCCCAAACACGCCTCAAGTCATAGTCGAGTGCTCTATGCGCAAACGTTATTTGAACTACTCGGTCGAACCGATGGTCACATATACGCCCCCGACTTAGAGAAGGTCTACTGGGATACTTTTATAAAAACCATGAAAAAAGTTGCTGGCTTAGACGATTTTCTTGCGAATTGCCGCAAAAGTGGTAAAACTGTCATAGTTGTTTCTGACCTCACTACCACTATTCAATGTCAAAAGCTAATAGCCCTTGATATTGCTAAAAGCATAGATTTTTTAGTTACTGCGGAAGAAGTTGGTGCAGACAAGCCAGACTCTAAGCCTTTTTTAGTAGCGCTAGAAAAAGCGAATGGTGATATACACACCGCAGTAGTAATTGGAGACAACTATGAACGAGATATTAAAGGAGCAAGCTCGCTTGGTATAAACAGCATTCTAATTACCCATGGCACACAAAATCAAACAACTCCTTTACGATAAAACAGGTGCATTTAAACTAACCCTGCTCGCTTCACCACTTTTTATTTTTGGACTCGTTGCAAAAATTTTTGCAGCTACTTTTTTTGCAGGAATCAACTTCACATATTTAACTACGCCTTTCCTTAAATACTTTGCCCTACATGAAGGTCAGGACCCATATCAATTCTTTTTCCAGAGTGGGATTCTAGAAGTTTTCCCTTATCCACAATTAATGCTCTATATATTGTCATTTTTTGGAGTGCTTTTTAGCCCGCTTTTAAATGCTGATATTTTTACCGCCACTAATGGTGACTTACTGTTATTTCATCTTCCAATACTTGCTGCGGACATTGCGATTTTAGTCGTACTCTCACGTTGGCTTAAAAATAAACACACTGAATTACTTTGGCTATATTGGCTCTCTCCAATACTTTTTTATATCAACTATCTTCATAGTCAACTAGACGCAATACCTATTGCACTGACATTTGTTTTTCTTTATTTTCTCTTCAAAGAGCGCTGGTGGTATGCCTTTATCTTTCTCGGAGCTGCTATTGCTACCAAATTTCACATCATCATACTCTTACCTTTTACTATTGTGTACCTCTGGCGTCGTCGAGTTTCCGCAGCATATATCGGAGCATTGGCGACCATTCCTGCACTGGTATTTTTATTGATAAATAATCTGCAGCTGCTTTCCCCTGCCTTCCTTAGTATTGTGTTTGAAAATCGCGAGCAAGGGAAAATTTTTGATCTAAAAGTTGCCCTTGGTGACGAGCGACTACTCTACTTAATACCTTTTGCCTTCACACTATTGTTTTTACACTCTCTCACTTTCACTCGTCTCAACCGTGACACCTTTGTTATGTTTTTAGGATTTAGTTTTGGTATTTTGACACTCGGCATTCCCCCGATGCAAGGCTGGTATTACTGGATACTACCTTTCTTCATTTACTTCTACGTGAAAAATGAAAAATTTTCAAAATTACCTTTTGTGATTCTCAGTATTGCATATTTCATTTACTTCGCTCTTGTCCCAGACTCTGATTATTTTTCTATCTTTAGTACTCTGGCACCAACAATCGCTTCCCTACCCAACCTCTACACTCTAATTAGCCAAGCCGGATTTGATGCTGACTTAGTAAGTAACTTGGCTTTAAGCTTCTTACAAGCTAGTTTATTTATAAATGTCCTCTGGCTATACCGGCGCGGTGTAGAAGAAAGCAAAAAGCAAAAGCTCTACAACATGCCCTACCTCATCGGCATCGCCGGCGATTCTGGTAGCGGTAAGAGTACTTTGGCTACGCATATAAAAGACCTTTTTGGTGACAAACAGGTAGCATTTGTTGCCGGCGACGCCATGCACAAATGGGAACGTGGTGATGAAATGTGGCAAAAATTTACCCACCTAGATCCCCGAGCCAATCAGTTACACGCCGACTTAACCAACGCTCTTTCCCTTCAACAAGGAGATGACATTTACCGTCGACACTACGATCATCATACTGGTACCTTCACTATTCCCGAGAAACTCGAATCAAAAACCCTAGTCATATTTGAGGGGCTCCATTCGTTTTTTCTTACCCACATGCAAAAGGCGCTTGACCTTAAGATATTTATCAAGCCCGAGGAACAACTGCGTACGCACTGGAAGCTTAGGCGTGACGTTTTGGAACGAGGCTACACCCGAGAAAAAGTTCTATCCCAACTCACCTCACGAAAACATGATGCAGAAGAATATATCACCGTGCAAGAAAAGTATGCTGATATAACTTTTTCTCTAAAGTCTCTCGTCAACTTAACTGACAATCTGATTGGTACCGACTTTGAACCAGCGGTATATCTAGAAATAACTTGCGACAACACCATAAATCTTGAACCGTTACTTGAGGTGCTCGCCACATACGTCAACATTGAACACACCTTTACTGACCGACACCAAATACTAAGCTTGACCGGGACTGTTTCTGAAAATGTCATTGAACATCTTTCTTATTTTCTTATTCCTGAATTCTCTGACATCATCACGAGCAAGCCACGCTGGGCGAGCGACCATAGCGGTATCATGCAGTTATTTGTCTCGTACTACATCCTCGAATCTCTTCACTATAACCAGCAACGTCTACCTCAAGGCAATACACCAGCTGGAGATACTCCTCTTACTGACATTGCGAAAGCAGCAAAAGTGATTGGCTCTGACTGCGCCAATGTACAAGGTGGTGGAGGAAACGTGTCTGTAAAAATTACTGCCAACACGATGGCGGTAAAAGCTTCCGGCTTACGCCTTGAAGAATTACAAGAAAACTCAGGCTTCGTCGGTATTGATTTTGTATCTGTGCGCAGATTTTTTAACTCTCCACGCACGATTGCTGATACCATGCTATTGACGACCGAATATGAAAAAACCGTCGCTGCTAGTCCAGCAAAAATTCCCGGGGTACCAGAGACTTCGCTTCGACCTTCGATTGAAACTGGTTTTCACGCCATCCTCGATACAGCAGTGATTCACACCCACTCGGTGTACGCCAACATACTCACTTGCAGCAAAGAAGGTGCCCAAATCATCCAAAAACTATTTCCTGAAGCAGCCTATATTCCCTACCACACCCCAGGAGCAGCACTCACGTTTGCTATTAGCGCAGCATTAAAAACACGCCCGTACGACACCTTCTTTCTTGAAAATCATGGGCTGATTGTGTGTGGCAAAACTGTCGCTGAAGCCCTAGGCAAACATCGCATTGTTAACGCCACTATCAAGAAGTGGCTGAAGCACGCACCGCTTTTTCCAAATACAACAATCACCACTCGCCCTGACGGTCGTCTCGTCAGTGACCAAGCAGACCTCACTACGTTTATTAAAAATCACGTCAACCTACTCGCAACTTTTACAGAAACAATTCTATTCCCCGACCAAGTGATTTATTGTAAAAAATTTGGATTTGCCGGTGACAATAAACCAATAACCCTGAATAAAGAAAGCGGGGTTATTGAGTATGAGGTATCATATAAGGAGGCCCAGGCGTTTATTGAAACCCTTGTTGCTTGGCTCTATATCATAGACGGCATCACTAATCTAAAACTTACCCGCCAAACACTTCCCGCCACCGAAGGTGAGTTCATCGCCAGTTTGGAAAGTGAAAAATATCGTCAAAAAATTATCGCCTAACAACGTATGCACATCTACATCCATCGAGTAAATACCATTGAAAAGCTTTCCAGTATCCCAACCAAGTACGGCGTGGAGATTGATATTCGTGGTTTTGGTAATCAGCTTCTTCTTAGTCACGATCCACTTACAGACGTTGGCACCTATGACGCACTCGAAGACTATCTAGCAAGTTACCAACAACTCGGTATTACTGGTGGAATTATTTTTAATACCAAGGAAGCTGGGTACGAAAGTGAAATACTCCGTCTTGCTGCCAAATACAACATCACAAACTATTTTCTTTTAGATGTTGAATTCCCCTACCTCTATTGTGCAACGAGAAAAGAAGGTATCCGTCAGATTGCTGTCCGCTACAGCGAAGCGGAGCCAATTGAAGCGGTAGAAGCGCAGACAAGAGACGGGCAGCCACTACTAGACTGGGTTTGGATTGACACTAATACCCGCCTGCCACTAAATACCGACACAGTAGCCAGACTCACCCCCTTTAAGACCTGCTTGGTATGTCCAGAGCGCTGGGGACGTCCTGATGATATTCCACACTACGCCACGCAAATGAAAACTCTAAACTTTACCCCTACCGCAGTCATGACCGCTCTTTCCCATGCAGAAACTTGGGAAAGTTTGTATACTAGTGACTAACTATGAAACTCATCGTTCCCATGTCCGGCTTAGGAAGCCGCTTTATCTCTGCCGGATATACAGCTCCCAAGCCACTTATTGTAGTAGAAGGTAAGCCAATCATCGCCCACGTGCTCGACATGTTTCCTGAAGTTCAAGATGTCACATTTATTTGCAACGAGGACCACCTAACCAACACCCCCATGAGAGAGGTACTGATCTCTCTCCGACCAAATGCAACTATCATTAGTATCACCAGCCAAAAACTTGGCCCAGTACATGCCCTTACCTATGCATTTGATACTCTTCCTGATGATAAAGATGTCATAGTCAGCTACTGTGACTTTACACAACGCTGGGATTTTAAAGCATTTCAAACAAAAGCTGCTGCTAAAGATTTTGCTGGAGCCGTACCAGCCTATACCGGTTTTCACCCACACTTACTTAGACGCAATCTCTATGCGGGAATTCAAGCTGACAAATCAGGCATGATGACTGCTATCCAAGAAAAGCACTGCTTCACTCCAAATCCCGAAGACTCGCTCCACTCCAGTGGCATCTATTATTTTTCTTCTGGCGCCATTCTAAAAAAATATAGTGCCAAAATGATAGCCGAACAAAATACTCTGAATGGAGAGTATTACGTCAGTATGTTGTATCCCTATCTATTAGAAGACAACCTACCCGTGTCTGTACCACCCGTCACACATTTTATGCAATGGGGCACACCAGAAGACCTTGAAGAATACGAAGCGTGGTCACGTCTTATCCATCACGACCTTAATTTAGTAAAGCATCACACCGACATCCCAACCAGCCGTGAGTCTTTAGTCACGATTCCCTACTCTCCAGAGTCCCTTGAATACAAGAAAAGTTATACGTACTGGAAAGAAGTTATAATTACCAATACTTAACCATGATTCACATTATTCCGATGGCTGGACTCGGCTCACGTTTTGCGCAGGAGGGGTATCTCCTTCCCAAACCCCTCATCCCTGTATCTGGACTACCGATGATTGCACAAGTTATTAAGCGCCTACCAAAAGCGTCAGAGACAGTTTGCGTTGTACGAAGCGAACATATCAAAGAATTCGCCATTGATGAAGTAATAAAAAAAGCTAGCCCCGACGCTAGAATTATCGAAATCTCCGAAACTACCGCAGGGCAAGCCACTACCTGCCTTCTAGGGCTTCAGGGCGTGCCTGATGACGAAGAAGTTTTTATAAGTGCCTGTGATAACACCTTCCTTTTTGACGAAGCAAAGTTTGCGGCCCTAAGGGCTGAGCCTGACATCGACTGCATTGTGTGGACTTTTACCAAGAACGAACTGCTCACGAAGAAACCAACCGCCTGGGGTTGGGTGAAGCTCGCTGAAGACGAACAAACTATCACTAATATGTCGGTTAAGGTACCAGTATCAGATACACCATTTAATGATCATGCGGTGGTTGCCACTTTTTGGTTCCGTCGGGCCAGTGACTTCCGTGCTGCGTACGCCAAAATGGTGGAAGAAAGCTACCGTATCAACAATGAATTCTACGTCGACTCTATGCCTATCTTCATGCAAAAACTCGGCAAGAAGAGTGTTATCTTTCCAGTCGATCTATATGTCAGTTGGGGCAAACCTGAAGACCTGCATCTCTATGACCTGCGCGAGCATCAACACTCCATCGGACACCCTCAAGAAAATGCCTGGAAACGCTTTTTCTCAAACATATAAAATGAAAACTTTTATTTCTTATTTTCTTACAAAGAATTTTGCTATATTTTTTTGCATCGGTATCACAACCGCCCTTTTTGACTATCTACTGTACATTTTCCTTCTGTCACTCGGTTGGCCTATGCTGCTTGCCAAATCATCAGCTTCCGCAGTGGCGGTAGTATTCAACTACCTGTTAAATTCCCGACTAAACTTTAACCGCACACACACCATGTCTCTAAAACACCTCAGTTATTATGGGGTACTCTATCTATTTCTAATCATAGTTCACACATTATTTAACCAAGGATTGTTTATACTTCTAAAAGATGTCAATATAGCAGTGTTTGGTGCATTATGTATTTCAACTTTTGTGAACTATCTAGGTGTCAAAAAGTTTTTCACTCATTTTCGTAATCAATAAATCTTATACTATATATGTTATTCGAACTCGCAAAAAAGCTTAGTTTTATCCAAAACTTAGTCGTAAACATGCAGACGTCGCTTCATCCGTCCATCATGCACAATCTTGGAAAAATAGAGATGATAAAAAAAGCGATGTGGCATTGTGAACTAGAGGGTTTAGAGGGCGATTACTTCGAGTTTGGTATTTACGAGGGCACTTCTCTGTACGCTGCAGTTAAATCTCACCAAAAAATTAAAAGTAAGTTTGAAAGACACTTTTACGGGTTTGATTCTTTTGATGATGGGTTTAAATATTTTGACGATAAAGACAAGCATCCGTATTTTAAAGAAGGCGATTTTGTAAGCTCATATGAAAAGGCTCAAAAAAGATTTCATAAATTTCCTAGCGTAAAACTCATCAAAGGCTATTTTGAAGAGACCACCACATCTCCTGAGTCTAAGAATATTTACGGAAATAATATGTGTGCAATAGTATTTATTGACTGTGACTTGATGCACCCTTCAGTTGTTGCTTTGGAGTATGTTCGTCCAATTCTACAAAAAGGTTCTATTATTATCCTTGATGATTATTTCGCTTATAAAGGTGATGAGGGCTTAGGCACCAGCGGCGCTTTACGTACTTTTCTTCAAACCTATCCGACAATATCTGTACGAGAGTTTTCCGATTATGGCTATGGCGGTAAGTCATTTGTAGTAACTAATATCTAGAAAGTACTCTACTACCCTGGCTACACATGTATGAAATTATCGATAGTAGTTCCCTGCTATAACGAAGTTGAAAATATACCAGAACTTTTGGCGGCGTACGCACGAGTGATTGTGCGAAACGATATAGAAATTATATTAGTAGACAATGGCTCTACAGATACAACCAAACTACTTCTCGAACAGCTCTCGCCTCAATACATACATTTTCTTCGAGTTGTCACAGTTCCTGTTAACCAAGGCTATGGTTTTGGTATCATCGAAGGTCTTAAGGTGGCAAAGGGTGAATTTATAGGCTGGACACACGGCGATCTGCAAACACCTCCTGAAGATGTTTTGTCTGCACTCCGTATCATTGAAGCAAAAGGTGACCCGGTCAGCGTTTTTGTGAAAGGGCGTCGTTACGGACGTCCACTTTTTGACCTTTTCTTTACCTGGGGAATGAGCGTATTTGAAACTATTTACATGGGAGAAGTGTTATATGATGTGAATGCTCAACCGAATGTGTTCCATCGAAGTTTTTTTCAAAAATGGACAAATCCACCACACGACTTTGCCCTTGATTTATATGCCCTATACACGGCAAAGAAACAAAATATCGAAATCGTTCGCTACCAGGTGCCATTTCTAAAAAGACTACACGGTGAATCAAAGTGGAATACTAGTTTTTCTGCAAAATGGAAATTTATTAAAAGGACGATTTCGTTCAGTGTTGTATTAAAAAAACGCCTCCGTTCAAAATAGCTGTATCATTTTATGTTTGACAAATTTTTTTCAAAAAAAGCCATCTCTACTTCTTTTATAATTATCGTTTTTGTTAGTTTTTTACTTCACGTTAATTTTAGAAAGTCTCATTTTCAGGAGCTAGATTCTTCTGGCGTATATTATGTATTGAATAATTTCCCAACTAGTGCGATGAATTTTATTAACATGTCTTACATCAGTGACGGTTTTAAGATTTTTGAAACCAGAGAAGAGACTGAAGATTTTTTCAATCAAGAAATTGTAGACAAAAATTTAAGGGCAGTACTTGGTGCAAAATATAACGAAAAAAATAAAGAGATGATCATATCAGAAATCTATGAAGGTAAATCAATCTTTTTTTACATAAGAGCGGCAGAAATAATGGTATTAAACAAAATAGCCTATTTGTTCCCCACTCCATTATTGATGAGCATAGTACAACCTCTCTCCTCAACCTATTCACCTGGTCCAGCATTCTTTTACGGGTTCATGGATATTCATGGCTCTTATGAGAATTTCATGAAAATAGCTGGCACTTTTCATCTTCTGGTATTTCATTTAGGTGTCCTAGCCATGTTCTTCATTGTCAGATTCTTAAGCAGAAGTATATTTACAGCCCTAACAGTCGGCTCACTTATGCTTTTTTCTTATACCTTGTATTCCTACGCTCATCACATGGGAAGCGTGACGTGGAATATATTTGTCCCGACAATATTTGTTGGATTATTACTCTATTACTACCAGAAAGAAAAAGACAATATTTTACGCAGAGTATCAGTTGTCTCATCATGGCTTCTTCTTTTTAGTTATCTAGTTCCCTATCTTTGGTTTGCCACCATCACCTCACTGGTGATTATCGATAGAAATAGTGGTATCAGTATCTTTACTTTCGCATACCTAAAAAATATTATAAAAAGTCAGAAATGGTTCCTTATATCTTCCCTAGTTTGCTTACTTCTAATACTGCCCCCGAGTCAAGGTTTTCGAGGTTCGGCAGAATCATTAAGTGAGTTTTTTGAATTTTTCTATTACGGAGTATTAAACTTTTTTTATCTCTACGGAGACTTTGCGCGACTAGCTTTGACTGAATTTGTAATATTCTTTAGTTTGCTCGTAACTGGTTTTTATCTGGGATACAAAAGAATTAGAGGTTCAGACAAAAAACTTATTTGGTATTTCATAACGTCTTTACTGGCACTTTATGTAGTATCTGTCGCATTTAATGTTCTTAGTTTCATACCGTCGCGTCACATACTTTTCTTAACACCAATATTATTTATAGTAATATCGTTTGCCATTGATGTTTTGTATAAAAGACTCCCAAAGATAGCCTTGCTATCTTTTAATATATTGCTAATTTCTGCTGGTTTTTATTCTGTCATAGCCAGCCAAGAAGTGACTTATGATCAAACACTTAAAGCTGAAGTTCCTTCCTATATTGATCCGGTACTAGTCTATGGAGAAACCTATCCTTTACGATACAGATTTGAGGATTCAAATAGTGGATTTATTAAAAAAGGAAATGTTTTATTGAAAGAGCAAATAGAACCAAATGTTAGATATCTATATGTAAGTCAACTTAGTTGTACTGAAGACTTACTTCGAGATGCCAAAGCTGAAGGAATAAATATTGTTCTCAATAATATAAAGCAGTACACCACCAATCAAAAATTTATCGCGTTTGATCCTAACAACTTTGTGTTCAACAGTCCAAACAATTATTGTCAGGCTGAATTCGTGTGGGAAAATAATTAAGGCAATACTTATTTTTCCACAGTCATTTCCTCGTAAACATGAAAAATCTATTACACCGAACACTTTACGTCATTTTTCCTAAATGGGCGTATGCACGTCTAATAGAAAACTGGAACGGTGCAGGGATTAAAAAGTACGCCGCTAATACAGCCTGGGCGCTTGTAGCAAAAGTCTTAAGTGTCTTAATTTCTTTTGCTGTCACTATTTACCTAGTTCGTTACCTAGGACCTGAACACTACGGCAATCTTAGTTATGCAGTGAGTTTTGTGGGTATATTTTCAGTCATTAGTTCGCTCGGGATTGATAGCGTCTTATATCGAGAACTGATCATGTATCCAGAAAAAAGGAACTTGTATTTGGGGTCAGCCTTTATATTGAAATTAATAGCCGGTTTTGTAGCCAGCACCATTACAATTCTTAGCGCTTTTTTATTTTCAGTAGATGACGTCTCGCGCTTCATCATTATTATCCTAGCCGGAACTTTAATTTTTAACGCCTTAAATGTTGTTATCTATGAATTCCAAGCCGACGTAAAACAAAAGTATCCTTCTTTAGTTTCACTTTGCGTCATCTTTATACTTAACATCCTAAAACTCTGGGTCATCTTTTCCGATCAAGGTATTTTATATATCGGTGTAATTTTACTCTTAGAGTCAATTTTATATGCCCTTCTTTTCGCCTATATTCGCGTTAAATATTACGGTTCGCTATTTAAATGGCGTTACGATCACAAAACTGCCCTAGCTATTCTCAGGGATTCTTGGCCGTTTATTTTTATCGCTCTTTTTACATCAATCTATGCTCGCATCGATCAAGTAATGCTTAAGCACTTAATTGATAGCAGAGCTGTCGGTATCTATGACGCCGCCGTGAGGATTGCTGAAGTGTGGTTATTCGTCCCTGGAATCATCGCTTCATCTCTTTTCCCTGCCATATTAAATGGCAAAAAAACCACCATCTTTGAGTATAAAAAACGTCTTTTAACTTTGACTGGTTTTTTGGTTGTACTAGCAACTATAATTGCTGGTCTTACTTCACTAATTGCCCGTCCATTGATGTTAGCAATTTATGGACCAGCTTTTTCTGAAAGTGCCAATGTTTTACTAATATACATTTGGTCTGGGGTTTTTGTTTCAGTCAGCATTGTGTTTCAATATTTTCTTTTAGCTGAAAATAAGCGAAAGATAATTTTTCTTAGTTCCCTTGGCACCATGATTTTAAATGTACTATTAAACATGCTTCTGATACCATCCTTTGGAATAACGGGAGCAGCTTTTGCGACGTTAATTTCTTATGCTATTTTAGTGGTACCGATTATACTAATACTGAGACTTAAATAAGAAATATGGATGAAAAACAATACAGTATTGGTGTAGTTACCTACCACGCAAGATTTGAAACTTATTTTAAACCGCTCATCAAACGGCTGGCCCAGATTTTTCCTGACAAAGAAATTATCTGCGTACTTAATGGACACCCAGACAAAACCCTCCAAATAAAATACTTGCGTAACGCTGTATTATTTCTACGTTCTTTTAAGAATGTCCGCTACCTAACTTACGACTCCAACCAATCGCTTTCAAAATGCTGGAATCAAGTAGTTATTCTTTCACCAACACAAAAGGTACTCATCCTCAATGACGACACAGAAGTGAGTGAGTTATTCAGAACTGAGCTAGAAGCGCATATACAAAATAATGAATTATTCACTCTAAATCGAAGCTGGAGCCACTTTGTTATTTCCAAAAAAATTATCAAAAAAATCGGCTGGTTTGAAGAACGACTCCCTGGCATTGGGCAAGAGGATGGTGATTATACGTACCGCATGGCCATGCAAAACATTGAAATGAAAAATGTTGATTGTGCCGGCTTAAGAAATTTTGTAGCAGCACAAGAAAATCCAGGATGGATAGAAATATCTCCTTTAGTACAAGGCACAAGATACGCCAACATCAATCGTGAATTTTTTGACACGAAATGGATAACACCCCTGAACTCACCGGCTGTTTCAAACTTTACTCACAGCTGTGTATTTAATGGTACTCACGATACATTCACACCAATACCGGGAATGGAAACACCCATGTTCTATGAATTTTCTGTTCTAGATACACATGAAGATGCTTGCAATACATCTTCCTATGTCACTCCATTACTAAGAACAAAAATCCAAAAAATTTACTATACGGTAGGTCGTGCTGGAGCCAGATTCTTACGCAAAATTAAAATCTAATATATGACGTCCATCTCAATCACAAGCTCAATGTATCGGACCGAAAAATTTCTTCTTTCATGGAGCAAACATGTTCTTGCCTTTGCCAAGGAGGCACAGGAAATTGGGCTTGATTTTGAGATTAACGCTATCGCCAATGACCCCACCGATACAGAATTACGACTACTAAACACACTCACACCGTACCCCTGGTTTCATTTACACACAGTACCTCGCGAACCGATATACGCTTCTTGGAATCGTGGCGTATCAGTTGCAAACGCTGAGGTGTGTACTTCGTGGAATGTTGACGATATTCGTACTGCTGCAGCCATCAAAGACGGGCTCGATTTGATACAAAAGAATCCGGATAAGACAGCGAAAGGAATAGTTGTCTACTTCCCTTTTATTTACAAGCGCTATATTAATTTGTTTGACTGCGACTTTTTAGTTAAGAGGATAGTTGTACAACCTCCCGCATTCGAACAACAAGAATTCATTCACTCAATGCATATCGGTCCTTTCTTTTTATTTACCAAAAAAGCACACCAAAATATTGGCGGATTTGATGAAAAATATACCATTGTTGGTGACTATGAGTGGCAAGCACGAGCTGCTGTACACGATGTCTGCTTTTTAAAATCTGAGGTTGTCTCAGGTATATTTAAAAACAACGGCAAAACCTTAAGCGGAAGCAGGGCCTCAAAGCACACGACCGAGCAGCAGGATGTCTATGACCGGTATACTGTCTCAAAAAAATCTGTCTCAATATGAAAATAATTGCCCTTCTACCGTTCAAGAACGAAGCTTGGTCACTCCCCTCATACCTGTCTACTGTTACAAAAGTAGCAGATGAAATAATTGCTCTCAACGACTCTTCTACCGATGCAGGGCCACAACTACTGCGGGAATCTGGAGTGACTGTACTCGACTTTGCTAGTAATGCAGAGAAGGTAGTCGACATGAGCGCTCGACGCCAAACACTCCTTGATGCAGGGCGAAAAGCCGGCGGTACACACTTCATATGGCTTGATGCTGATGAAACTTTTTCTGCAGATTTTATTTCTCATGCCAGAGACACCATTGCACTCCTGACTCCTGGACAAAAACTAACCATGCGTTGGGTAAACGCCTGGAAAGATACTACTCACTACCTAGATGACAAAAAATCTCCATTCGGCTACATCTGGAAAGACTTTGTCGTCTGTGACACACCGGACGCCTCTTTCTCAAATCAGTTTTTATCTGAAGCAAGAACGGAGGGGCAACATGATACTCCGCTTGTATTAGCAGAAGAAAAAGGAGTAGTTCTGCATTGGCAATTTGCCAGATGGGACGTTACTGAGTACAAACAAGCCAGATACCGCTGTCATGAACTCATTGAAGGAACTCGTAGTGCCAGAAGAATAAACAACACCTATAGCATCACTTTAGATAGTACTAGCTTATCCACCAAAGTACTACCAGAATTATGGGTACACACAATCACTCTCCCAGACACTGAAACCAATGACGTTAATTGGTATGTAGTTGACATACAAAAACTATTTCAAACCTACAGCATTGAATTTTTTGAACCACTGCAAATATGGCATATCAAAGACTTACACCAATTATTCCTTAAAAAAACCGGCCGAGAGCCGAAAGTAGCAATGTTTCCCAAATGGCTGATATACTTGAACAAAATTAAAAATAAAATTCTTCATGCTTAAGAAATTACTACGAAATATTTTTACAAAGTCTGCTCAGTCTTTTGGTTGGGAGATGATTTTAATACCCAAAAATTCAAGCGGAAGAATCACTGCCACTAAGTCAGATCTAGGGTTCTGGTATACCGGTAATGTATTTGATTCTAGTGACATAGCATACGGTATATTTCGTAACGGCTTAGTTGAAAAAAACGAAACTGATTTAGTGGTTGATCTTCTTAAAAAACTTTCTTTAACTGAAAAGCAAATCGATTTTTACGATATTGGTGCGAATTCTGGATACTACGGTATCTTGGCGGCGTATTTAGGAAATGGAAAAACCAAAACATTTTCTTTTGAACCACTACACGAACATACTGCATTTATACGTGAGACCGTATCCCTAAACCACCTCCAAGATTCGGTACAGGTTTTTGAGACTGCACTCGGTATTACAGAGTCGCTTGCCACTATTCAGATAGCTGGTTCTGGCTCTAGTTTGGTGCCTGGATTTTTAGGAAAAGAATCCCAAAATCCTACCCGCCAAATTCCCGTCGCTGCACTAGATACGATTATAGAAAAAGAGAGCCTACCCTCACCTCACTTCATAAAAATTGACGTAGAGGGATTTGAACTAGAAGTTCTTCAAGGCAGCCTAAAATCCCTAACTAGCGCTCTACCAGTACTCTTTATTGAGGTAGCACGCACCCTTAATACAGCTCACGGTACGTTTGTAAGTAGTACTGCAACACAGGTTTTTGATTTGCTGGCAGGCCTAGGATACAATGCCTACATTGTTAGAGAGACGATAGAACAAGTATCCACCGCATCTTCTGATACCGGAGCATACATGTATCTATTTCTAAATACACAAAATCCACTACACGACACAATTACAAAAAGTCTTTAAATAACATATGAAAAATTTTTGGTTTGGTAAAAGAGTATTAGTAACCGGGGCTGACGGATTTGTTGGTGCTCAACTCATTAAGAAATTATTGACTGATGGCGCGGTCGTTATTGCTACTGTACGACACAATCGCCCGATGACTACCCTCGCCCTCCTCAATGGTGAAGAGAAAGACTTCCCTCGACCTGATATTGAGGTTTGTAATTTGCTTGAATATCAAGAAATACGCCGAGTATGTGACCGACACCAGATTGATACTATCTTCCATCTCGCTGCAACAGCTATTGTGAGTGAAGCAGCAAACTCTCCGATGTCTACAATCGAGAACAATGTTACAACCACTCTAAATTTGTTGGAAGTAGCCCGTATCAACAAAATCCAGAGAGTGGTTATTGCTTCCACTGATAAAGCTTATGGTGATCATGCTTCGGATACCGCTGAAGCACTTCCATATAAAGAGACATACACCTTGCGTGGACTAGATGTCTATAGTGCATCTAAAGTATGTGCTGACATGATTTCGCAAACATATGCATTTCAATTTAAGCTGCCGGTAGTAATTACACGATGCTGCAATATCTACGGACCAGGCGATTTGAATTTCACTCGCCTCATGCCCCGCACTATCATGCGTCTACTTGCCGGACACACCCCAGTAATCAATCTAGGTAACGAGAAAGTTCTTCGTGAATATCTCTATATAGATGATGTGGTAAACGCATATCTACTTTTAGCGGAAAAGATCGAGGACTATTACGGCAAAGAAAACAAAAACATGCCTCATACCGGGACGGATACCTACGGTTGGCCAGCCTTTAATGTGAGTTCTTATACTAAGGAAGAAACAAAGGATTTAAGTGCTTGTAGCAACATCCGGAGCGTCAGTGACGTAATTACTCTCCTACGTAAAAAGATACACAACATCGAACCAATCACGATTCCTAAACCAGCTAATTTTATTGAAATACCTGATCAATACCTAGACGCTACAAAAATAAAAGGACTAGGATTTGAACCTCAAGTTAACTTTGAAGAAGGAGTTGATCGTACTATCGCGTGGTACAAAGATAATTACGAAAAGTTAGAGAAAGTTGCCTATAAATATATCCGCTAAGATGTTCACTCTGACAGAATTCCACAATCACCTTAAAAGCAACTCCAAAATATATTGGTTTCTTCGTGAGCAGTATGTAGTACTTTTATCTCACCTTTACCGACTTACTGACCACACCGCCAAATCAAAAAAGACTCGCGTGCTTTTTTACCACATCAACAGCCTTGGTCATGCAGGTACAGAAAAGTTTTTGCAGATCCTCGCAAAATACCTAAACAAAGACGCCTATGAAGTGTATTTCATGTATCCCGACAAACTAGATGAAGTGAAGGGGTATATCGATAGGTATACCTATCTTGCTGAGGGCGGAGTCAGAATGATACCCTTTGAGTACTCTCACACTAATTCAAGACCGCCTCACTTTATTAGTGGCATGAATCCCGACATCAAGAAAACTATTACTGGTTTAGGAATTGATATTTTAATTACCCCAGGTGCAGGTTGTGCTGACTATCCTTTTAGTATCATTAAAAATATTCCCATTATTCTTTTGAATATATTTGGCCAGCCA
>CAIMDH010000106.1 GCA_903839715.1 uncultured bacterium | reverse complement strand
CCATGATTCTTGGCACCACCCTCCATACGCGACGCTACTCTTCGTACTTGGTCATATGAATGATTCATTTGTGCTTCGTTGATTTTTTGTTTTGGAATATTATCTTTCATAGTGTACCAGTATACCAACAAAAGAGTTTTATTGCCGTTTCAACTGTTCTTATATCCAGTTTGCATTATTGCGATACAGCACCACAACCCCTATACTAAAATATGACTTTTTTACGTGACAGACAAAATCTTACTCTTTTCTTACTAGCTACTGCTATTTTAATACTTACTATACTACTTACTATCACACTCTTTAAGGAAAGTGATGCAGAAATCCCAGAGATCCCAGAGCTCCCAGAACTGAAAAAACCTGGTACTGAAAAAGTCATCGTCGTTCCCTCTGAAAATACCCCAACCACCACTACGCACATTACTCCAGAAATTACTCTATTCAAATATGCTGAAGTGACCGATGGCTGTGACATACACTTTGCAGATGACTGTCTCTTGGTACGCTCCGGTCCTGGACTAGATTTCCCAGTCGTCTATCGCCTACGAAACGGTATCGTGCTCAGAGTGACTGACGAAGTGGAACATGATGGCAGGCTCTGGTATAAAATAATCTTTGACGAGTGGTTACGGTACCCCGACCGTATCACTGGTGACTGGTACGTTGCAGCAGAGTATGTTGAGACTTTCTATGATGAAGGTACCCGTACCACCTGGGAAAATGAGTACCTTACTTCCCCACTAAAAAAGATTATTGTCGATCGTAAAAAACAGATATTGACTGCGTATGATAATGAGACGATTTTTATGGAAATACCGATTTCAACAGGACTTGAACTCACCCCTACACCACAAGGTACCTTTACTATTTACAAAAAAACACCGAGTCGATACATGCAAGGCCCTCTACCGGGACTGGCCGACCAGCAATCCTACGACTTACCTGGCGTGCCTTGGAATCTTTATTTCACTGAAGGCGGTGCTGTCATTCATGGTGCCTACTGGCATAATAATTTTGGCTCTCAATACTCCCACGGATGTGTTAACGTCATACCACAAGAAGCGCGTAAACTATACTACTGGGCAGAGCTTGGTACGCAAGTTATTGTAAAAAACTAGCAATAGAGCTCTATAGTACGTGTTGTTGAAGCTTGGTTTTTGCTGTAAAATAGGGCTACTTTGACTTGTAAAAAAATCGTCGCGATGTTTGCCTTTGCTTCTGTTTCCGGTTTTACCCTGACAGCACACCAGACAGAATCGTATACCAGACCAAAACCTCAAAAGCATCTCTTTACGATATCTCCGCTTGATCTACCTACCACAACTACTATACTCCGCGATATTGATACAAATGCTACTGAAATCACTTTAGTTAACGAACCCGCTACTTCAAAAGTAACCGAGCCAAAGAAAACTACCCCAGCTATCATGCCGAAAAAAACCGCGGTTTTTAATGTGCCTTTTTATTCACAATTTGCTGACATTAGTTCTCCTAAGTGGCAAAAGGTTGGCTGCGGGATAGCGAGTCTCGCGATGCTTATTGAGTTCTACGAACCGAAAAAAGTAAAAGTTGACACCTTACTTAGTGAAGGTATCGCTGCTGGTGCCTATCTGGCCGATGCCGGCTGGACCCATGCCGGTCTAATTAGTCTAAGTAAAAAGTATGGTCTGACCGGCACTAGTCATGACCTGGCAGGCTCAAGCATGACTGCTGCTTTTTCTAAACTAGAATCCGTATTGGAAGAAGGACCAGTAATGGTGTCGGTACACTATACCTTTAACCCTAAAAATCCAATCCCTCATCTTGTGGTCATTAGTGGTGTGCGTGAAGGTAAAGTATTCTACAATGACCCAGCAGAACCATCAGGCGGTGGCTCACTCTCTGTCGAGAAATTTAAAAAAGCTTGGAAGAAACGCTATATTGAAATTAGAAGTACGACCTAGAATGCCACTATTTTAAAAAGATTAAAACCCCGTAACTGAACGTTACGGGGTTTTGAGTATTAGTTTATGTGAACCTGCCTAGAGCAATACCAAACAAAAAGAGAGTTACCGCACTAATTGTCCGAAACCCTTTAATACATGGCTGTGATATGTACTGAACACCCCAGATCGAAATTGCGTTAGTAAGCAGAAAGGCAGCACTAGCACCTAAAACTAAAGGTGGCCAGTACTCCTGATACTTTAATCCCAATCCAACAATACCGTATTGAGTTTTATCACCACACTCTATAGCAAAGACTAGAACAAACTGGGTCCAAAATACGGACCATGCCGTTGCCTCGACAGAAAGTTTTTCAGCATTTGGAGCTTCTGTTTCATCTACCCAAAGCTGCAGGAGGAGCCACAGTGCAAAAAGACAGAGTGCGCCGCCAGTCAATTTTTGAAGAACGGGAACCCACGTAGCAGGAACCAGTTGGGCAACTCCGATAGCCGCCACACTACTAAGTATAAGAGCTAATGACCCACTCAAAAATAAACTCCAGCGACATCTACGGTATATTAGAGAACTTGTCATCGCAAGAATCTGCGACTTGTCTCCTAGTTCACTGATAAAAATTAGCCCAAAGGTTCCCAGAAATATATCAAGCGTCATAACGACCTCCTAAATGAGCAAAGTACTCTTGAAATCATGCCATACTGAACAGGCTTGTCAAGCCTGGCACGCATCCCTCTCACCACATACCTCAAAAATCTGTATTGCTGTGCGTTTAACATTCTGCATTTACAAAGACGCAATTATTCATACAATACTCTACATGCCAGAACTTCCAGAAGTTGAAAGTGTTCGCCTGCAGTTACTTGCAAAAGTACGCGGCAAAAAAATTTGTACCGTAAAAATTCTCCATCCTAAATCAGTAGCGCACCGAGGTGATTTTGCTACACAATTGACTGGTAAAAAAATTGAACACATCGACCGCATTGGTAAATTGATGATTTTTAGTTTTGAAAAAGAGAATGATTTATATCTCCTATGTCACCTACGGATGACGGGACAATTTTTTTATGTGCAAAATGAGCACATTTCGGGTGGCGGTCACTCACTAACAGCATCGGCTTCCAAAGATCTCCCGAACAAGCATACCTGTGTCGCATTTTCTTTTGCCGATCATTCTTTTCTCTACTTCAATGACATGAGGCTTTTTGGCTATATTAAAATTGCTTCAGCAGAAGAAGTTTTAGATGCCCGGAGTAAGTTTGGTGACGAGCCCATACGTGACAATTTTAATTTTTCTTCCTTCTTGGCACAATTGCTGCGGCGATCAACCTCCATTAAAGCTGCACTTCTTGACCAAACCCTCGTAGCTGGGTTAGGTAACATTTATGTTGACGAAGCATTATTCAAAGCTAAAGTGCGACCTGACCGTAAAGCGAGCAGTCTCACCAAAAAAGAAGCGACCGCAATCATTAAGGCCGGCAGAGACATCATGCTGCACTCTATCACTGTTGGCGGTACAACCTTCCAACATTTTGTTGATACAGGTGGAGAAAATGGCAACTACACTGATTACCTCAAAGTGTTTGGCAAACAGAACACCCTCTGTCCGCGCTGCAAAAAAGCCCAGATTCAAAAAATACGTGTTGCTGGACGCGGCACGCATTTTTGTCCTCAGTGTCAGAAGTAGCACTTACTCTAGGAGTCACAGGAGTCACTACACTCGCCACCAGGCGGGCAGCCAGCATCGGAAAATTCTGGTACGGTACCGACAATACCCCAGTGCACTCTACCCCAACTGCGTTCATGTAGATAATAGAAAAATACTTTTGCAGTGACATCAATCGCACCAACACTAGCCATGAGCGCTAGATCGCCAGTCACTACATATACTACGGTCATGGTAGTACCAGACGCAATAACTCGCCATGTTATGCCTTTTAATATACTGCGGATGTGTGATTCGTGCATATGCATCATAGTGTATCACACCCCAAGAACGAGACGAAAGTCGCTGATTGTGCCAAAAAGCGCTACACTATAATCACCTATGCACACAAAAATGGATGTCGGATGGAGAGAAAAACTAGCCGCTGAATTCACAAAACCCTATTTTGTAACTCTGTCTGAAACTGTCCAAAGAAAGTACGTAGACGAGTCCACGTACCCAGATGAGCAGCATATCTTTAAGGCCTTTTCGCTTTGCCCATTTGATACGGTATCGGTAGTACTACTCGGTCAAGACCCCTATCATGGTGAAGGACAAGCACAGGGACTCTCCTTCTCTGTTCCAGATACTCAAAAACTCCCCCCCTCACTTCGGAATATTTATAAAGAACTAGAGTCAGACCTCAGAGTCAGTCCTCGTACTTCTGGCGACCTCACAGGCTGGGCAAAGCAAGGAGTGTTACTTCTTAATGCCACATTGACAGTACAAGCCAACTCTCCCGGCTCACACCAAGGGTTAGGCTGGGAAACATTTACTGATGCCATTATCAAAAAAATTTCTGACGAGAAAACGCACGTTGTGTTCTTGCTTTGGGGTAAGTATGCGCAAGCGAAGCGTATTTTAATCGACGAAAAAAAACATTTGGTTTTGACAGCGCCTCACCCTTCACCATTTTCGGCATATACAGGATTCTTTGGTTGCCAACATTTTAGTCTAACTAACGAGTATCTGCTAGCAAATGGTAAGCGACCGATAGTCTGGTAATACGTGTATGTTACAAATAAAAATTTGTGTAAGTTAAATTTAGGTATACTATATTTAAGTATGCGAACAGTCGTAATTATATTGACCATTATTCTCATAGTCATGATTGTGGCGTTTTTTACTATTTCCCCCAAAAAATTAAGCGGAGAAGTAACCACAACGGAGAATCCTGCGGAAAGTAAAGGTTAATCCTCATATGTATGACTACACTTCCTGTCATCACCGGTCTTGGCACTACATGGTGGGCTGAGGTGTTTGAAGAGATTATCCCCGAAAAGGCTCAAAGCGTCTATGACGATATGCGCCTTACTATTAACCGCTTTGACAAGCAATACTCGCGTTTTGATGGTCACTCTAAACTCAGCATCTTTAATGCGGCCCGAAAATTACCTAACCCTAATGCAGAGACGATTGCCTTGCTCGAGTACGGAATACAGCTCTACCACGATACGCACGAAGTATTTAATTTTCTAGCCAGTAAAGACTTGGAACCACATGGATATGATGCTTTGTATTCCTTTACCCCCAAGACAGAATCCCTCACGACTCCAAACCCAGACCATGCACTGTTTATTAGTCCAGAAAAAATTATTCTCACTATTGGGCATGTAGATATTAGCGGCTACATCAAGGGATATCTACTCGACCTGATTGCAGCACGCCTTCAAAACATACACAAACTAAACTACTTTCTTATTAATGGTGACGGTAACAAGCGCGCCACTTCAAACTTTGGTGAACCGATTACCATCAATCTTGCACACCCAACACTGGCACATACCTATCTCGCACAAACCACTCTCTATAATGAAAGCTTTGCAGCTAGCAGCACCCACAAAAGACATTGGGAATACGAAGAAAGCACCTATACACATAGTATAGATACCAAAATCAGTAAAAGTAATGATGCCAGCTTGGCGGTTTTTGTAAAAGCACCAGAAGCCAAGCTGGCTGATGCCTGGGCTACCACTCTCCTCCTCTCAGCACCTGAAAATCACACAGCGAAGCTCGTGGAAAAAAATATCAAGATAGCCCTTTTTGAAACTAGTAGCGGCCATCTCCATTACTACCATGGATTTCAAAACATTTGAGTAGTTCATTTTTTATCTTAAAAAACACCCGCTAACAACAAAGTTGTTAGCGGGTGTTTTTGCTGCAATTAAAGCAAAATCGTGACTGTATTTTTACTCACTTCGAGCGTTCCGGCCACCACTGGAAATTCTTCGACTACACCATCTGCTTTTCGTAGTGTGATAGTCCCGGTCCGGAGAGCTGAGACCAGTGATGTGTGATCTGGCAGAAGAGTCATTTCCCCTTCACTGCCAGGCACTGTGACAGATACCACCGCACCAGTAAAAAGTGAGCCGTCTACTCGTGCAATATTTAGTTGGAGTGTTTTTTGTTCTGACATAATTATTTTGTAAGTGACTCTTTTGCAAATAAAACTATACGGTCTCCGCCAACAAACTTTCCATTAACCATGATACGACAGGCAGTTCCAAATAAATACCACGCACTACCCATAACCACAGTTACATTGTCTTCTCCAAACCGCATGGTGAAGGTAGTACCTACTGCCCTTTTTACTGATACATCAGTCATATCATAAGATCGACTTTGTATTACTTCACCATTAATAGTCACTTTCTCTTCACAATTACCAGACCAATCCCAACCGTTTTCAATAACTATACTGTTATCATCCCAATTTGCTGTCCAATTTTTTTTGTTCATAAAAATTTACTTAATCCGAACCTATTAGCCTTAGCAACTGAAGAAATAAAGTGACTTCAGATACGAGGCGTGTGGTGAAAAATATTGCGAGGTGTACCCTAATGTACAGTGAGTGATATTTTTCACCACGCAACAAAGTAGATGATGTTAATTTACTTCATCGATACCACCCTTCATATAGAATGCCTGCTCAGACTTATCATCATGCTTTCCATCAAGAATCTCACCAAAGCCACGGACAGTATCAGCTAGTGTTACATACTTACCTGGCGCTCCAGTAAATACTTCTGCTACTGAGAATGGTTGAGACATGAAGCGCTGAATTTTTCGAGCGCGGTAGACTGTCTGCTTATCTTCTTCTGAAAGCTCTTCAATACCAAGAATCGCAATAATATCCTGTAGATCCTTGTAACGCTGCAAAGTCTGCTTCACGCCCTGTGCAACACGATAATGTTCTTCTCCTACCACCATTGGGTCTAGCGCTGTTGAGTTACTTTCAAGTGGGTCAATCGCTGGGTAAATACCGAGTGAGGCAAGTTGACGACTAAGCACTACGGTCGAGTCGAGGTGGGAGAAGGTAGTAGCTGGCGCTGGGTCAGTGAGGTCGTCAGCTGGCACGTACACGGCCTGCACAGAGGTAATAGAACCCTTCTTAGTAGAAGTAATACGCTCCTGCATCTTACCCATTTCCTCAGCCAAAGTTGGCTGGTAGCCCACCGCTGATGATACACGTCCAAGGAGTGAAGACACTTCCTGTCCAGCTTGAGTAAAGCGGAACACGTTGTCCATGAAGAACAGTACGTCCTTACCTCCTTCATCACGGAGCGCTTCAGCCATAGTAAGACCAGAAAGTCCAACGCGAGCACGTGCTCCAGGCACTTCATTCATTTGACCAAACACAAGAGCAGTCTTATCAAGCACTCCTGAGTCTTTCATTTCATGATAGAGATCGTTTCCTTCTCGCACACGTTCTCCTACTCCAGCAAACACTGAATATCCACCGTGTTCTGAGGCCACGTTATGGATCAGCTCTTGGATGAGTACTGTCTTTCCTACTCCCGCTCCGCCGAAGAGACCAACCTTACCTCCCTTAATGAACGGTGCGAGCAAGTCCACAGATTTGATACCGGTTTCAAACACTTCAGTCTTAGTAGACTGTTCTACGAATTCAGGAGCTTCTTGGTGAATTGCGCGACGCGGCGCATCCGACACGTCACCCTTACCATCAAGCGGTTCTCCGAGTACGTTAAAGAGACGTCCCAAAGACTTCTGACCAACCGGTACTGAAATACCCTTTCCAGTATCAAGTACTTCCATGCCACGAGTGAGGCCCTGTGTATCCTGCATTGCAATCGCACGTACACGATCAAGACCCACATGCTGCGCTACCTCAAGAGTAATAGTAGTATTGTCAGACTTTTTGACTGTAAGCGCACTAAGCAGTGCTGGCACACCACTCTCAAAATGTACGTCTAGAATCGGGCCGATAATTTGGGTAATTGTTCCTATTTTCATAATTGTAATAATTGTTTGAATAATGTGTTTGAAACTCGGTACCACCGAGAAGAAATTTTTCAAAAAATTTTGAAAAATTTCTTCTCAACAGCAGTGAGTAGATTTTAATGTCTTGTCTGACGTTAATAAATTATCTTTTAATGTGGTATTTCCTTAATAACAATTCAAAAATAGAAGATAGTGCAACACCAGCTACAAAAGAAGTGGCTGTAATAGTAAATCTTGAATCGGTAATTTTTTCTATTATATCTT
>CAIMDH010000105.1 GCA_903839715.1 uncultured bacterium | reverse complement strand
TGATTTTGGTTTTCTTGGAAGAACGAATACTTCTTCTCCTAACTCTTTTAGGGGATTTAAGTGAAATGATTTAATTTTTTCAGCCTTTACCCAAGCCACGCCAGAATTTTTTCCAGATCCCGGTGACAAAAGATTTATGTCCGCGATAGCCAATTCAGTAACACGCTCAATTTTATCCCTGCGCACCGCAACAACCCGAACTTGATGATAACCATTCTTATACTCTTCTCCATTTTCATCCCGCGGGTGAGGTGCGTTATTTGTTTCAATATCCCATAGGTGATACACCGCACTTCGTATAAACGCAACGCCATCTTTATCTAACGCATCTCCAATAATATCAGCCAATCCAGTTGTATCTAAATCATAACTCAAGGGAGACTGGCCATGGAGCTCGGATATAAAGTATTTAGTACTTGGTGAATCTAAGCCTGTACTTTTCAGTCTATGTGAGCTTGCAATGGGGTTAGAAAACCGGTAAAAATTTCCAATTAGCTTGTCTTTTTGAAGTCCTGATGTGTTGCAATAAGCTGAAAACAAACTAATCGGAACACAAAGAGTCCCAAATTCTGTATTGTAATCCTTCATTAATTGTTGCTGAACCGCTGACACTTCATTTATACCAAGATTTCTCATTAACGATTCAGCATCTCTTACTCGTCTCTCCTGTGTTAACATATAGTCTTTTTCGGATAATAATCGAGTCTTGAGGGTAATAAAATGTGATGTCTTTATCGCCCCCCCTACTTGCTTGCAGCTTGCATCTCTATTCGATTTAAACCAGTGACCAAGGAGATGCTCTCCGTTTCTCATTACTTTAAACTCTGCATCAACCGTGTCGCCGTGGTATCTTCCACAAGCATTGCCTTTACCTGGAACGTATTTTTCAATTAGTTTAAAAATCAACATCTGACCTTTAATTGAGTTTCCGTGCAAAACTCCTCTAAACACAAGCCTCCCCGCATCTTCCTCAACCTGTGGCCATGGTTCGAACCTATAAATTTCGACTTTATTTGAAATCAAGTTGTGATGTAGTCGATAATTTATTCCACTTCCCCCCTCCCAAATTCCGTTTAAATTAAGTCCCGAGTTTTGAGCAGCATAGGTTAGCGGTAGAAACACAAATGAAATTATTGCAATTAGAATTATTTTTAATTTAATCATTTAAAAAATACCTCGCCGGTCAACACAATTAATTCGCACTGAAAAACATTTCAATAGTCTCTTGTCAGACATAAAAATTGCAAGGCACATGTCTAACTCTAAGCATAATATATATCATAGCCGAGCTTGAGCTTAATTTTGAATACTGAGTGAGGCTAATATGTGCGGGGAGAGAACCGCTCTCTACTTCATGGGACTGCGCCGCTATCGTGTATTCATGTTCATGATGGGTTTTCGATATATGGAATCCAGCCAACGGACCGACGTCCCCCCGGAATTGAGTAGCACCTGACTTTAGAGTCCAATCCCACATAAAGGAGATTGGACATGAAGAAGCGTTTCACTGAAGAACAGATCATTGGCTTCCTGCGGGAAGCGGAAGCAGGCTTGCCTGTAGCAGAGTTGTGCCGAAAGCACGCGTTCTCCGAAGCCAGTTACTACCTCTGGCGTAGCAAGTTT
>CAIMDH010000104.1 GCA_903839715.1 uncultured bacterium | reverse complement strand
TGTCACCATCAAACTTCCCTTTCTCGGTGATATACAACCAGCGTATAGCTACTTCGTACGCATACTTTCCAACGTTGCGTTCAATGGCGGTAATGGAGTCACGCTCGCCAGCAGTCAGCATTGGAGCACGTTCCATTGGCTTATCCGGGTCAGGCCTGACATCACGCTTCAGCATCTCGGCGATTTTCACAAGGGCTTTCTTTTCCCAGGTTTCACTTGGACTCAAATGGCCATTAGCAAAATTCTTATTTGCATGTGGTACCGCCAGAATCTGAATCCAAATACGCTCATGAGGCTTTGCTTTGCCAAGCACTTCAAGCATTGGTGCCATCGGTTCGAATTTTAGTTCTTCTTTCGGCAGCTTATCCATACCATAATCGATATATGTTTTGATTGGGAAAATCTCGTTCTCTTTTTTACACATATGAAAAGCCATATACTCATACTTTTCTGGGTCCCAACGTATTTCGGAGGTGTAGTCAATCTCTTCTTCGATTACTTCGATGCCAGGATATTGTGCATAGAGTTGGGCTTCAACAGCATTCTTAGTTTTCTTAGTTGGAACATTAATATAAAAACGCACTTCACCACCAATGGAAACTAACTCAAAACTGAATGTTAATGGATGCTTACCGTCGATATATGTCTGCATGAGGTTGTCAGGGCCGTTTGAGTTGTGAATCTGCGCCATCACGCTTTCCATCGCTTCTGGTGACTTAAATACTTCTTGGGGCAGGTTGATGCGTAGTGTGGTGCGACCATTACTGCCAGCAAACTTGTTTTGAATATAAAACATCCAGCGATCAAAGGTAATGTAAAAAAGCCCAATTGGCAGCCAGATTGGTGTCAGGGAAATCATTACCGAAAATACCGGGTTCGGATCTATATTAAAAATAGATAGTACGTAAAAGAAAAGCAGTAATCCGAAAATCAAAAAAAGCGGTCCGGCAGTGGCTCCAAAAATTAGTTTAATTATTTCTCCCATGTCATTCTATTGTACTACAAAAAACTCCCACCAAATGTATAGAGGTGGGAGTTTCTTATGGATGGATTATTTACTCGGTTAGGGAGTAGGTGCCATTACTGAGGCGACGGAAGAGGTTGGCGTCCTGAAGGTTCACAATGATAGTATTATCCTTTACATAACGCTCCTTACGGACCTTGTCGATTAGTTCTTCGCGAGAAAGTGGACCTTCCTTGGCGAGGATTTCACGCAAGACGTCTTTGACGACACCGGCTGTGTAACCCCATTCAGTAAGAGCGTAGAGACCGCGGCCTACTAGTACAAAACGCTGATCCTTAATGAGTTCGTTGTGGGTAGTAGCGACATGGGCTTGATGTTTGAAAAGATTTTCAATTGATTCAGCAACTTCACGGAAGTGCATTGGTGAACCATGGCGCTTCACTGCAAGATACGCATAGTCACGAATTCCCTTCACTTTAATGTTTGGACTTTCAGCCGGTCCCCAATCACCGAGTGGGTTCTTGCCAATTTGCTTAGACATCAGTAGCCAGCGCTTGAGTACACTTTCGTCGTACTTATCCGCTAGTTCCATGAGTTGTGTACGAAAACGGTTGAGGATCTCCTGTTCACTGACGAGCTCATCGGTATGCAGAGTACCATGTACTTGCTTTAGCGCTTTTTCAACAAGGTCAGCCACTTTGCGCTCAGTAAACCAACGGTGGGTATATACCGGACTCTCCTTGCCGCGATAAAATGGATCACCGACCACGAGTAAAAAGTAGAGGTGATTTTTGATAATAGGGTCTGACGTGAGTTCGTCAAGAAAAACGTGCTCTGCGATAACGCCACCGCCGAGTTGATCAATCAAGCCTTGCATTTCAAGGAAAAGATCAAAGTGCTTTTTGTACTCTTCGGATTTTTGGATTGACTGAATACCGTAGTTTTCGATTTGACGGACACGCTCACGGGTAATACCGTAGGCTTGGCCAATTGATTCTAGGGTTGAAGTTTCTCCGGTTGGACCGAGTCCGTAACGCTTTGTAAGCACGTCACGGGCGCGTTCTGGCAAGACGCCGAGAAGTGATTTGGTGATTTGTTTAGGTTTGAATGAAATCATAAAACTAATATTTTTTGCCAGTAGATACCTCAATGCGTGCTTATTTATAACATGAGTACTGCATTAGGTCAAATTAAACCGTTAAAGACATGTTAGTCAGTAATTTCTACTAAAACAACACCCGCTTTTTTTACTCCCGTTAGTCCGTCCATGATGTTAATTGTCTCAATTGCTGCCGTCTTTAGGACATCATATGCGTACTGACTACGACCGCCGGACTCACAGATAAGATAAATGGTTTTAAATTTTTTTAGTTCAGATATACCCCTGCCGATACTACTTAGTGGCAGATTTATACTTTGATGGATGTGTGCCTCTTTGTATTCATCAACTTCACGAACATCAACGATAATACTTTCAGAATCAAGATCAGGCAGCATTTTAGCAAGTTCTTCAGCAGTAATTTTCTTCATGTTATATAATTATGTTTAAGATTCTACCAGGAATATAAATTACCTTCTTTATCTCACCGGGTAGGTACTTTGTAATCGCATCGTCAGCCTGGGCTATATTTAACGCCTCAGACTCACTTGTTTCTGGCGTAATTGTGATTATGCCTCGCATCTTACCATTAATTTGGACACCGATTATTATCTCTGTTTCTTTTGCTAAGCTCTCATCTGCAATCGGGAAAGTACTCAGGTGAATAGAGTCTGTTTTCCCAGCTTCGGCCCACAGCTCAGCCGTCAAATGTGGTGCGAACGGAGCTAGTACTCTAAGGAAGTTTTCATACTGAGAGGCTGCAATCCCTGCTTTTTCGACATGATTTACGAACATCATCATAGCGCTAATTGCGGTGTTAAATTTGAACTCAGTTATATCCCCAGCTACTTTCTTGATAGTCTTATGGAGTTGACGCTCTGTGCTTGATGTGTCGGCAGTAGTAATATGTTCGGATAAGCCATTCACCCGCTCCAGGAAGCGGCGTACACCTGCAATACCACCGAGGTCAAATGGATAGTTCGCGCCTTCATACGGCCCCATGAAAGCAAGGTACATTTTTACCGTATCAGCTCCAACTAGCTTCACCTGTTCATCAGGATCAATCACATTACCCTTGCTCTTACTCATCTTGTTTCCATCTGGTCCAAGAATGAGTCCGCGATTGATACGTCTTTTGTATGGTTCGCTGTCTTGTACAAGACCAAGGTCTAAAAGTGCCTTTTGCCAAAAACGTGAATACAAGAGGTGC
>CAIMDH010000103.1 GCA_903839715.1 uncultured bacterium | reverse complement strand
TTTGCCTCAGCTTCCGCCTTGAGTTTTGCTTCGTCGATGATTGGAGACTTCTTTGAGAGAGCATTCTTCTTACGTCCTTCGACAATTCCTTGTGTTACGAGCATGTTGTATACCGTGTCAGAAGGTTGTACTCCATGACTAAGCCAGTGAGTCGCTTTTTCTTTATCGATTTGTACTCGGCCCAGCTTTGGATCGTATGAACCAATAAGATCAGTGTGACGTCCACGGGAAACGGCATTTCGAGAATCAGTAACGATAACCCGGTATGACGGGCTGTTTTTTCGTCCAATTCGTTGCAATCGCATCTTTAACATAGTGGGGCTAGAGTATCAGATAGTACTTATTTGGTCAATAGGCAAATGTTGCAGTAGGAATGAAAAAAGATAAAGCCTCGTGTTTTTACACAAGGCTTTAAAATAAACTGCTTAATCCAATTTTTGAATAGCACCCAGTAATTCCCATTCTCCAGGAATCTGCGGCCTTGGAAACAAACAATCCTCTAGCGTCGGTACCTTATACCCTCTTTTATGTCGCTGCCCATAAATAAACGCTGTGTCCCCGTAGTGCACCTCAGGACTGTTTTGCGCAGCTCGCAAATTTTTCGAAACATCCTTTACTACCTGTTTTAGCAAAGCATCTGGGGATGATGACTGTGTGTACTCCACAGGGTCTGCAACGGGTACGCCGACCACGGTGAGGGCATTGTCATAGACGACGACTATTTCGGACCATAGCGTATCGTAGTTTTTGGATACAAAAGAAGAAAAACTAAATGTATAGTCAAAGCAATCGTCCTTGAAAATTGACCGACAAGACCACTGATTATTTTTGTATTCACGAAACTTGTCCGAAAAAAATACTTCGCCCTGGGAGGTTTTTATTTTGAGAGACATCATAAGCTCCATAAAGAACACCGGATTCGTCGGCTCGACCAAAAGACTGTAGCACTGTAGATGGAAATGTAAAGAGCTCCATGCTACTATCATTTTCACATGTCAGATACTAATACATTTCACGAAGGAGTAATTATGATTCGAGGAAAAGGCACCGGTTTCGTTAACCACCCTGACCTCACCGAAGATATTATTATTGAGCGAGAAAATCTCGGGTTTGCCCTTGATGGCGACATCGTCAAAGTAGAACTAAAGAAGAAAGTCCCCGGCAAGCGTCAAGAAGGTGCGGTGGTTGCTGTCGTAAAAGCAGCCTATCGTGAACTGATCGGCGTCATCAAAGAAAAGAAAGTTGAAGGCAAAAGTGTCTTTTTCTTTTTGCCAGATAACCTCCGTCTCCACATTAAGCCACTAGTACCGACCGCGACTCCAAACGACTTAGGGATGAAGGTGGTGGTTGAGATTACCTCTTGGACCCAGTCATTACTCGACCCCATAGCAGCCATTACCGAAACTATCGGTCACGCTGGTGATCATGAGACCGAGATGCAGGCTATCATTCGCAGTGGCGGTTTTTCTAAAGAATTTCCAGAGTCAGTGCAAAAGGCAGCACAAGAACTCTTTGCGACCAAAGAAAAGATCTTCGCAGATGCCATTGCCGACCCAAAACGCCGCGACATCCGTGGCATCACTACCATGACCATCGACCCTGTTGATGCCAAGGACTTCGATGACGCTCTTTCCTGCCAAGTACTATCAAACGGCAATATTGAGGTTGGTATCCATATTGCCGATGTCTCTCACTACGTTCGTGACCATGACGGCATAGATGAAGAGGCCCGCGAGCGAGCAACGTCTGTCTACTTGGTTGACCGTGTTATTCCGATGCTTCCCGAAATACTCAGTAACGACCTCTTTTCATTACGCCCAAACGAAGATCGTCTTTCCTTCTCAGCAATTTTTGAACTTACTCCAGATGCTCGTATTGTAAACGAATGGTATGGTCAGACTATCATGCACTCGGACAAGCGCTTTAGTTATGAAGAAGCGCAGGAGGTACTCACTACCCAAAATGGTCCCTACCTAGCCGAACTCAACATCCTTATGGATCTTGGCCGCAAACTTCGCCAGAAGCGCTACGCTGCAGGCGCTATTGCATTTGAATCATCTGAAATCAAATTTGAGCTAGATGAACGTGGTGCCCCAGTACGCGTATTCAAGAAAGAGCGTGTCGAAACCATGCTCATGATTGAAGACTTTATGCTCCTTGCTAACCGCGAGGTAGCGACTCATATCTACAATCTTTCTAAAAACTCAGGTAAAGATCTGGCGTTTGTGTACCGTATTCATGACACGCCAAATCCCGACAAAGTTGAAGAGTTAGGATTATTCCTCCGGGCAATTGGCTACGAGTTTGAAACACACAAAGGCACTGTCAAAGCCACTACCATCAATAAACTCCTCAAAGAAGTCGCAGGTAAACCTGAAGAAAATCTGATTAAGACCGCCAGTATCCGGACCATGGCCAAAGCGGTGTATTCCACAAAAAACATTGGGCACTTCGGATTAGCCTTTAAATTTTACACCCACTTCACTTCCCCGATTCGTCGCTATCCCGATCTCATGTCACACCGTATGTTGCGCAAGCATCTTGATGGTTCATTTATTGGACCCAAAGAAGTGGCAGAATATGAACGAATGTCCATCAAATCTTCTCAGCGTGAAATGGAAGCAGTGACCGCTGAACGCGACTCGATTAAGTTTAAACAAGTCGAGTACCTCATGAACAAAATTGGCGAGACATTTACCGGCGTAATTACCGGAGTGACCGACTGGGGTATTTATGTCCAAGAATCAACTTGTCTAGCTGACGGAATGGTCCGCCTCGCAAGCATCAAGAGCGACTACTTCACACATGAAGCGAGTCAATATCGCATCAAGGGCCAAAAGACCGGCAAAGTCTATCGTCTTGGCGATACTGTCACTGTGAAACTAATTGCCGCCGACAAAGAGGCCAGACAACTTGATTTTGAACTAGTAGCATAAAGAAATAAACACCAATTCCTGAGAGAGGCCGAACCTCCCTCAGGAATTATGGAGTTGTTTTGTGTAATATGAAATATAAAAACCCACCTGGTGATGGGTTTTTAGATCTACTGCACCTCAGTACTGTGACAAGCGATTACGAATATCTGCAATCTCCTCAGGCTTAAGACCTAAATCTCTGTATGCCTCTGCCAACTCCTCTGCAGAAACCTTGCCACCTTCAAGTAATTTATCAAGCGCGCCGAGTAGGAACACCTGAGCAATACGTATTGCCTTAACTTCCAAATACCATCTGATGTCTTCCTGACCTTTTTGATTAAGATAACGCTCCGCCAAATTTACTAGCTTTTTGCGGTCCATACAAACCTCCATTTAAAAAACAAGAAAGAAAAAACAACTTTTATAATACAACAACTTTTGATTAATTCCAGTCCCTTTGGGGGTGCTGTTGAATTTTTATAAAAAAACTCAACAGGGGATGGGTTTTGTAAATTATTATTGAGTAAGGTCCAGCCTTCCTCAACTTGGCTTCTCTCAAGTTTATTTAGCTACTGCCACCGCTTCATCAAGCTTTACAGAAAGAAGCTTGGAGATACCGTCGCCAGCCATCGTTACACCATAGAGAATACCCGCCCTACTCATAGTCTCGCGATTGTGGGTAATCAAGATAAGTTGCGACTTCTTGGACAAAGCCTCAATCATGTCACCATAACGGCGACTATTTGCTTCATCAAGCGCAGCATCAGTTTCATCTAGAATAATAAACGGCGGCGGATTAACCTGACTCATCGCAAAAATTAATGCAATTGAGGTCAAAGCTCGTTCACCCCCTGAGAGCATCTCAAGGCCCTTTACCCGCTTATTTGGCAACTTAGCCACCAACTCAATACCTTCCTCTTTTTTCTCTTCAATCTCCCCTTCTTCAGTTAATTCGTCTTCACTTGCTCGGGTCTTAGTTGTCACCGTCACTAGCTCCGCCTCTCCACCACCAAACATCAACGTGAAGAAACGATTGAATTCAAGAGAAATCTTTTTGATACCAACCACAAACTGTTCTTCGAGCTTTGCATCTAGTTCAGTAATCAGCTCCCGGAGTTTACTAATTGAACTCTCAAGATCAGCTATTTCATGTGCCAAAAATGCATCCCGTTCTTTTGCGTCATTGTATTCCTTTATTACTTCATCAGTCGCACCAATACCAAGCTCTTCTAGGCGAATCTTCAATTTCTCGAGCTCGTGCCGCCGCGCCCGCTGCGTTTCACGGTCTTCCTGTACAACTGTCTCTTCGGCAACACTAGCACCGGCACTATCAACAATTAAGTATTCGTAATAAGCCGCGGCAGCACGCCCTAAAAGCGCCACCGCTTCTTGTAGTTCACGCTTAAACTCATTGCGGTCACGATCAAGTATAGCGAGTTCACGATCAATTCGTTCGAGTTGTGTTTCGAGTTCACGCTGCTCGCCTACCAAGCGAAAAACTGCACGTTCAGCTTCACGCCCATCTGTTGCCTCTTTGACACGCTGCTCCTCCATTTCTCCATATACTTTTCGAGCTCGTGTCTCTTTACCTTGCGCGTCAGCGACACGTATAGCTAATTTTTCAATTTCTTCTTTTAGTCGTCTCAATTCTTTTATATCAAATTCGGATGTGGTATCAGTAGCTGCAGAAGAGCGCTCAATAAAAAGCTTGAGTCGGTGCACAATATCAGATAAGGCTCGCTGTAAAAAAGTTACTTCGTCTTTTTGCACCACTTTACTCACCTGCTGCTCGATATCCTTTATGAGCGCTGCAATATCAGCGTATGGAATCGCCTTACCTTCAACTGTCTTACTACGTCTCTCTTGCTCCGCAACACGACGCTCAAGCAATGCTATTTGCCCCTCACACTTACTAAACTCACGTTCAGCTACTTGTCTATCGTGAAGCGCTTGTTGCACTGCCTCTTGTAGCTTGATCAGTTGCTCAGAGTCTTGATTTGACTCAGAGGCCTGCAAAGTCTTCTTCGCTGCCGCCAGCGCCGCAGTGACACCCTCTAGCTCAGCCTGTGGTATACGTCGCGCCGTAGTCAAACGGTCGTAATGAAACGCAATATAGATATCTTCGCGTCGTAAATACTCAGCATAAACTGCTTTCAATTGTTCTTGCAGTTGCAACGATTTTTCAATCTTTTGTACCTGCTTTTCTAGATACTTTAAATGAGGTGCGGCCTCACGACGTAATGACTCTACTTGCGCTACGTTCTCTACTGTCTTTGTTAGTTTACGCTCCGCCTCTTGACGCTTGTATTGATAAATTTTCAATCCCAAAGCATCTTCAATCATCTCCCGACGCTCTTTTGGATTGGCGGTCAAAATTCTATCAGCCTCTCCCTGCGAAATAATATGGTGTCCGGTTGAGCCAATATTTGCTGATGCGAGTAACTCTTGAATATCTTTTAGACGAACAGTTGATCCGTTAAGAATGTATTCATTTTGCCCGTCACGGTGTACGACTCGTTCAATTTTTATTTCACTAAAATCAAGAGGAAATACTTTATTGGAGTTATCAAGCGTTATTGTGACACTGGCACGATTACCCCTAGCTACTTGCGCCGAGCCACCCCAAATCAAATCCTCGCCACGCTTACCACGCATCGACTTTACGGACTGTTCACCAAGTACAAAGCGAAAAGACTCGGCGACATTACTTTTACCCGAACCATTTGGACCGACAATAGCTGTAATTGGCGCAGAAAATTCCAGCTCGCCTTTTTTGGCAAATGACTTAAATCCAGTAATTGATAGTTCTTTAAGATACATTATATAAAGCTACACTTACCATGTTTCTGCTCCAGCACTGTAAACAGCGTATGTTGTAGGAAAGATGCTAGTAGTACAGGAACCTGCAGCACTCGGACAACGAGCAAACTCATCACTAAGACTAGTAATGAGAAGCTTTTCAACCACATTATGAGCCAATAATTTGTATGCTGTACGAGAAGTATTAGTCATATACAAATAACCCTTATTGTCTACATATTCTGAAGTCGGGTCGGTTGGTAAACTTGAAATAAAATCGGGC